>CAZHPJ010000231.1:0-5358 GCA_964534585.1 uncultured Sandaracinaceae bacterium
GTATCTCTCGCAGCTCGACATGCCTGGCGTCCGGTTTTTCCGCTACGAGCCCGGGTTCCTGCACCAGAAGGTCATGCTCGTGGATGACCGATGGGCCTGCGTTGGCACGGCTAACGCGGACAACCGTTCATTCCGGTTGAATTTCGAGGTCACAGCCGTCATCGCCGACCCGACCTTCATTTCCAAGGTTGAGCGGATGTTCGAAGACGACTTCAAACGCTCACGGCTGATGGAGGAGGGTGAGTACGACCGCAAGCCCTGGTGGTTCCGTCTGGGCGTCCGACTCGCCCACCTCACGGCGCCCATCCAATAGGGAAGGGGTCTAACTTTTCTATGGCGCGTGCTGGCGCTGGCCACGAAAGCGAAGAGCCGACTCTTTCGAGCCGGCCCCCCAAATAGTCCTGACCGTTGTTGCCGTGGGATCTAATTTTGAGTCGAATCCCTACTCACTAGTAGGTGGGAACCGGTGTCGCACGCTTCAGGCCCCCCGATGACGCTAGCCGGGTCCGCACACCACGCACGTTGAAGGCTCCCTATTCAACCTAGTCAGGGATTCTCTACTCCTTCCTCACCTGCAACAACAGAGGGACTACTCATCAAGGTAGAGCCGGGGTTTCCGGTGGTCAACTCACTGTTTGACTGGGCTGGCTTTGAGCGCCGCGCGCCCTTCTTTTACGTACACCGTGAAGCGCACGGCGGTCGCGTTGTGACGTTTCATCACTTGCTCGCGAGCGGCATGAAGTTTGCGTACGAACTTGTCGAAGGTGAGATCGCCTACGGGCACGCCACATTCCTTTTGAGCGGCAACGAACTGATCAAACACCTCTCGGAAGTGAACCTCCTCTCCTTGCACGGAGGGGCGCGCCGGCACCGGCTCGTCTCCGCTGTGCCGAACGGTAGCAACCACCGGGTGACGCGAAGAGGCCGCGCGGTTTGGCCACGAGGACGGGGCACGCTTGGGCCGCGATGAAGGTGGGCGCTGCGGGCGGGTCGACTCTGCACTTGCAGTCAAATTGCTGCGGGCCGGCTCTGTCTCGATCGGCGTCATGTGCGGCGAAGTTCCCGGAGGCTTCTTCCCGGGTGTCGGCTCGAGCGCGGGGCTCTTTGCGGCTGGCACTGCGGCCGAGGAACCGAAGTAGCCCGAGTCTGCGCTATCGCGGGTGGTGTTGAGGATGTGGTCGAGGTCGACCGAAGCGCGTACCGCCCCATCTTCCTTGAAGCCGACGCCCGCACGAAGTGCTGCGTTGAAGTTCTCTGCGATCTTGCGGTAGTGGCGTCGAAGCTCGCCTGCTGGAAGGCTGCTGAGCTCGTTCTTGGAGAGGCTTTCGCTGGTCTTGCGAAGAATCCCAACTGCCTTGTCGTGTTCCAGGTAGAGCAGGGACAAGCCGAGCAGCAGGAGCATGAGTGGAATTCCAATGACCACGAGCCACGGCAGCGACGCGACATCTTCCTTGAACGTATTCGCGAAGAGCCCGCCGAGGCCGACGGCGCTTCCTTTGCGGCCGATGATGTAGCCAACCTTCGCGTGCGCCGCCTCCCCACGAACCGGTGATGCGATGGCGCGAGTGCGCTCGCCGATTTCGACCGAACCTTCTCCCTTTTCCATGCTGGCAAGCGCCTGTGGGAGGCTGTTTTTGAGTTCGGCGCTACCTGGTGCTTTGGGGCTCCCCACGTGGGCCCCAATCAAGCGATCTCGGAAGAAGAACACAACCGAAGCGTTTGGCAGCTTGCTTCCCAGCCGCCTCGCCAGGTCGTCCCCGACCGCCATTCCATGAACGATGGCGCCGACATACCGGCCAGCGTCGAACACGGGCCGCGCGGCCATTCGGAAAACTTCCCCATTGTAGACCCATACGTCGTCCCGCACGAAGCCCCTGAGCGCGTCACGAACCAGCGGCATCCTATCGAGGCGCCCCGATGACCTAGCGCTCCTGTCGAGGGTGGCCACGACCTCACCTTCCGCGTCCACCGCGAAGACCATGTCTCCCTTGCCCTCCTCCAACTTGGCGTTGAGCGAGTTGAGCTTCTGACTCAGCCGTCTCCGCATGGCCGCCGACGGCCTTCCGGCGTGGCCGCTCGAGCTGCGCAGAGTCTGCCTAACCTCGGGATCGACGGCGATGGAAGCCAAAGCGTCCAAGCGAAGTCGTGCATCCAGGCGTAGCCAGAGCTCCGCTTCGATTCGATCACGGCGCAACTGTTCTTCGAGCTGAAATTCCGCTTCCCGGCTGGCGGCTGACTTGTTCAAGAACGCGCCTGCAAGTGCGCCCCCGACGGCCAAAGCAAGAACCAAGTACCAAAGTCGCGACAGCATTGGTTACTTGCTCCGACGCTTGCTCATGGGGAGCGGATCGACTCTTAGTGTCTTGCCTGCGGGTACGGTGACCTGGCGGATGGCAACTTGCTTGGACCCGCGAAGAATTCTCAACGAGTATGGGCCGGGTGGTACGTCATCGAAGCGAAACTTGCCGTTCGGAGTGACTGTCGCGCACGCGACGAGCTCGCGCATCGAATGCAGGTGACCGCCGACGTGCCCATAGATGCGATCGCCCAGCTCCCATGGCCCCCCGGCAGGAACGGGTATCGCTCGCGCCTTGCCTGGACCGGACTCGAGCGGCGTGAAGCCGGGTAGTCCGTTGACGGCGAGCTCGTGTGTGAACGCGTCGCGGTTTTCAATCCGGACGGTCGTTCCCGAGCGTGCGGCGATCGTCGAAGGATCGAGTCCGCCTCCGCGGAAGCCGAACTTGCAACCGATCGGTGGCCCGCTGAACTTGCCGGTCAGAACCGCAAGCACGTCGCTGTGATCGCCCTTGTTGCGTTGCTCGGGAAGGGCGCCGTTCCAGACCCTCCAGTAGTAGTCCTGTTGACTGGATGCCGAACGCGCTTCGGTGCTCCTCTTGCCTTGTATCGATCCTTCGACCGATTCGGCTGACGCCCCCCCGAAGGCGACGAGCAAAGTGGCGGCACATCCGGCCCCCAGCATCATCCAAGTCCTAGATTCCCACATTGATATCACTGTATTATTACAGTTATACTGAGAGAAAGGTAACAAAATTCCCAACAACCCCTCAAATTTGGAGGCAGCAGGCTATTGGAGTCCTACCGGCGGGAAGGCTGCCTGGAATGAGCTAGGAAGCCGCGTAGTCGATTAGCTTGATCGGGTCCGGGTGCAGCCGAGCGCGCATGGAATCCGTCATCCCTGCTGGATCACCACCGATTTCGATTGCCGAGGGCTCGTCGAACTGGAACTCGACGTCTTCGGCGTACACGTCGATCAGGTTCTCGTGGCGATAGGTGCCCTTCCAGACGCTGCGCATGTGTGCAGCGACGTGTACTGGGTTCGTGGCGACCACACGGAGACAAAAACGATCCGCGGGGCGGTCGTCGGCAAACGGAAAGACCCGCACACCGAATCCCCAGTACGGGATCGTCGACACCAACGCGGCGATGCACGGCCCTTCAAAAACGACTTCACCTTTTTCGATCGGCGGCCCGCTCAGTCGGCCGTTACGGTCGAGACGCTCTGCCGCGCCGCGGTTGACGATCCTAACTTGCATCCGCGGACGCAGCGCGAGCTCTGGGATCGTGAGCATTGGGATCGAGATCGCGTAGGAGAGCGCGCCCGTCGCCCGTTTCCCGACCCATGGCAAGTGACGAAGGACTGAACGGACCTCGTGGAAATGCTTCAAACCGAGTGCGTCGAATCCGGAGCCCGCGAAAGGTGTGAGTAGATCCTGCACTTCGATTAGACGGAAATCCCGGTGGGTGCAGTCGTGGCGGAGTCGAGCCAAGTCGGCGAATACGCCCTTGCGCGAAGTCCCAGCGCCAAGCGCCCATGCGAGCGAGTTGCCGGTGCCGAGCTTCAGGAGGCCAAAGCGTGGAGGCTCCTGGTCTCGCTTCCGCGCTTCTTTGGTGATCGACGTGACCATTTGTACGAAGGTTCCATCGCCGCCCCCGGTCAGCACCACTGGGTAGCCGGACTCGACGATGTTGATCGCGATGCCATGTGCTTCGTCCAGGCTCTTCGACAAGAACAGATCGCCCCTCTCTACCAGTTGATCGAAGCTTTCGACGAGCTCGTCGGTGACCTGTCTTGCATTGCCGTTGAGCACGACAGCAACGCGGTTGGACTTGGGCAACACGGGCTTAGAGTCGCACGAGCGCCGCGCCCCAGGTGAAACCGGAGCCAAACGCAGGCATGAGAATTAAATCGCCCTTTTTTGCACGGCCTTCCTGGACGGCCTCGCTCAGCGCGAGCGGGATCGAAGCGGCGGTCGTGTTGCCGTATTTCTGGATGTTGTGGACGACCTTGTCAGGTGCAAGCTTCAGTTTTTGCGCGACGAACTCGTTGATTCGCTTGTTGGCCTGATGCGGGACGATGAGATCGAGATCCTCGATCGAGAGGCCATTGCGTTGCAACACAGACAGGCTGACCTCAGGCATCTTTGCCGTGGCCCAGCGGAAGACATTGCGGCCATTCATCGCTGGATAGACTACTTTGCTGTCGATCATTTCGTGGGTGAGACGCGGCTGGTACGCGCTCGCCGGCCCTTCGAGCCAGAGCTCCTTGGCGCCGCTGCCATCCGCGTGTACTTCCACGTCGAGGACGCCCGTATTCTCATCGTCGCTCGGCCCCAAGATCGCACAGGCTGCACCATCGCCGAAGAGGACGGTCACGTCACGACCTTCGTCGCTGAAGTCGAGAGCGGTCGAGTGGACCTCGGCGCCCACCAGCGCGACGCGTTTGTACATGCTGCACCGAATCCACGCGTCGGCGATCTGCATGCCATAGAGAAAGCCACTGCACTGGTTGCGCACGTCGAGTGCGGGCACCCCGGGGAGGCCGAGCTTGTCGCCTAAAAAACAACCGCTGCCGGGGAAATTGAAGTCCGGGGAGAGGGTCGCGAAAATGATCGCGTCGATCTCCGACACCTCAGTGCCCGCGTTCTCGCAGGCCATCTCGACGGCTGGCACTGCGAGGTCACTCGGCCCAATGCCGCTTTTCTCGATGTAGCGGCGCTCTTTGATGCCGGTGCGCTGCTGGATCCACTCGTCGGTCGTATCGAACATTTTCGCGAGGTCGTCGTTGGTGACGACCTTCGAGGGCACATAGTGCCCAAGCCCCAGAATCGCGGTCCTCGTCATGGGGCGAGCCTAGGCGGTCTGGCGACAGAATGCACGTCTGTCCGGGGCTGCTATAAGACCCGCCCCCCGGCCGAGTGGCGGAATTGGCAGACGCGCCGGATTCAAAATCCGGTATCCTTTGGATGTATCGGTTCGAGTCCGATCTCGGCTACCAAAAGAGATCTCAGCGAGATCGCGCGAGTGCGACTGAGTCACCGGAGGACGGCACGGGACGGG
>CAZHPJ010000232.1:0-5321 GCA_964534585.1 uncultured Sandaracinaceae bacterium
AGCCTCCCATCTTCGCGAATGCGTCGTTGCGGAGCTCCGGGTTGCGCGCGTGAATTTCACGAACGCGCTCTTGGACGGCGTCGCTCAGCTCGATCGACTCGGCCCGGACGCTGCCGGTGACTCCCAACGCCAGAATCAGGGCAAGCGCGGCTCGCTTCATTGAATCGCGCTCGCAGGTATGAAGTAAAGTCGGCTCGGCTCGCCGGTGCCGCGTCCATACTGGTTGTCGGTGACCACGACTGCGGAGCCGTCTTCCATCCACGCGAGCCCTTCGAAGTTCGGCAGGGGCGAGATCAACTCCGACAGATCCGCCACCACAGTTGGTTCGATCCATTGACCTTCCGGGCCATGGGGAATGTTGAAACGAAGGAGGCGCGAGACACCAAAGTGCCGCTCGACGGCGAGCGCGACGATCGACCCGTCGATGACTCGGCAGCTCATCGCTGCGAGCTTCCCGGTCTTGCTGCTGAGGCCCACGCGGTGCGCGGTCCAGGTCTGTGTCTTCGGATCGAACATGCCGACGGGTGCCCAGCGGCGTCCTCGCCGCCTTTCCACGAGCTCGGTCGCCAAAACCAACACGCCATCTACGTGACAAATCCCTTCGATGCCACGGTTATCTGGGGCCGTCAGAAGCCACCGGGCATAGTCGAGTTGGCCGCCCGGGGCCACGACGAATCGACCCCGATCGAGCCGGCCGTCGAGGATCACGTCGCGGAGGCGTCCCTTCTCCTGTGTTTCCGTACCGAGTACGAAACGGGTCGCGTCGACCCAGGACATCGCTTCCAGATCGGTCCCGGGCGGCCCTCCGATGACAGGATAGCGGGTGACCGCGAAGGTCTCAGGGTCGATCCGAACGACCGCGTCACCGTCTTCACCGGGAGCCCAGAAAGCTCCGTGTTCGTCCACGGTGAGCCCGGACAACCCGGCAACGTCGGTGTCCAAAGTGACGATGCGCCCCGGTCCGTGCGGCTCTTTCTTCGTGCAGCCAGCGCAGACGAGCAGCAACGCTACGGCCACTGCCGCCCGCGCCCCCCTCACGCTCAGTTGACCGCTTCGAGGACGGCAGCAGCGCCCAGGCCGCCTGCCGCGCAGATCCCCAAAAGGGCCGTCTCTTTGCCGCTGCGCGCTAGCTCGTTCGCCATCGTCGTGACCATTCGCGCGCCGGTAGCCCCGAACGGGTGTCCGATCGAAAGCGAGCCGCCGTAGATATTGAAGGTATCGTCGTCGATTTCGCCGACGGCCTTGTTCTTGCCGAGCCTCACCTCGGCGAAACCCTTGCTAGCGAGGGCTTTGGTCACCGAGAGCACCTGAGCCGCAAACGCTTCATGCATGTCGACGAAACTCATGTCCTTGAGCTCCATGCCGGCGCGGTCGAGCGCGTTCGGCATCGCGAGCGCCGGCCCGATCAGAAGCTGATCTGCAGGATCGACTCCAACGTACGCCCAGCTTCGCAAGGCTGCAAGCGGCTTGTATCCGAGCGCACGCGCTTTGTCCTCACTCATCAACAACACTGCAGCCGCGCCGTCCGTCAATGGCGATGCGTTACCGGCGGTGACGGTGCCGTCCTTCGAGAACACCGGACGGAGCTTCGAAAGCTTCTCGAAGCTCGTATCGCCACGCACGAGGTTGTCGGTATGCACCCAACCACCGGGGGTTTCCACCGCGGTGACCTCGTCGTCGAAACGGCCGGAGGCGATGGCCTCCGCTGCGCGGTGGTGCGAGCGCTCCGCGAAACGGTCCTGTGCCTCGCGTGTGATCTCGTTACGCCGAGCCATGGCTTCGGCGGATTCGCCCATGACCTCGCCCGTCGTGCGCTCGGCAATTTTGGGCATTTTCGGAAGGATCTCCGTGATCGGCATCATCTGCGACAAGACCCCGAGGTAGTCCGCAGGCGTCGCCGCCTTACCAAACGCGAGGGGAGCCAGAGCGTGAACCACTTTCTGAGGCAGGTTGAGCGGCGCATTGCTCGTGGAGTCCGACCCACCGGCGATGACGACATCCGCCTCGCCCCGTTCGATTGCGGCAGCCGCCAGCGTAACCGCTTGGAGCCCCGATGCACAGGCGCGGGTACACGTCATGCCCTCGACGCTTGCCGGAAGGTGCAAGTCGAGAGCGACCTCACGCGCAATGTTCGGCGCGAGCGACGGCAAGATGACACCACCCCAAACGATGCTGTCGATCTCCTCGTGAGGAAGATCGGTCTGCTCGAGGAGCGACTTCACCGCGATGTCGGCCAAATCGATGCTGTCGAGCTTGAGGAACTTACCAAACGCTTTGACAAACGGGGTGCGAACGCCGGTGACGATGACCGCGCGCTGCTTCTTGCCCCAACTATTCTTCTTCTTGGCCATCTTCATGCTCCTACGAGTGCGCCGCCGCAGACACGAACCGTTGCACCGGTCAGGCCCACGGCGCCAGGGGTTGCGAGAAACGTAATTGCCTGGCCGACATCTTCGGGCTTGCCGCCCTGCCCTACCGCGCTCATGCGGCGCGCGACTTCCCGGATCGCGACCGGCATCGCGCTGGTGAGCCGCGTCTCGATGAAGCCGGGTGCGATCGCGTTGGCCGTGATGCCTTTCTTCGCGACTTTGGGTGCCAGCGCTTCGACGAACCCGACCACGCCCGCCTTGCTAGCCGAATAGTTCGTTTGCCCACGATTTCCAGCGATTCCGGACACCGATGACAGGCAGATGATTCGGCCGCCGGGGCGCAGCACCTCGTCGTCGAGCAGCCGGTCAGTGATGCGGATCGCAGCGCCGAGGTTGATGTCGACCGTCATGTCCCAGGCGTCGGGCTTCATCCTGCCGAGGGTCTTGTCGCGTGTAACCCCCGCATTGTGCACCACGACGTCCACGCCTCCGAAACGCTCCTCGAGCTCGTTCGCGATTCGCGCAGGCGCGTCCTCGTCGGTGATATCGACGAGGAGGACCGAGCCGCCGATCCGCTGTGCCACTTTGCTACATGGGCCGTCGTCCGCGGGTCGATCCAAACAAACCACGTGTGCACCCTCCGCAGCGAGCAGCTCGGCCGTTGCTTCTCCGATTCCGCGCGCAGCGCCAGTGACGAGGGCGACTTTGCCGCCAAGCACGTGCGTCTCGGGCGCTTGGTCACCCTTGGCAAGATTGGTGATGTGAAACGGTTGGCAGCTGATGAATGCCGACCGCGGAGACAAGAGGAAGCGAAGCACGGGACCAAGGCGACTCTCCGCGCCCTCCTCGACGAAAACGCTATTCGCGATCGATCCGTTCCCACCGATCTCTTTAGCGAGGCTACGCGTGAAGCCTTCGAGCCCGGCGCGAGTTGCCGCGCGAGCTGGCTGCTTGGCGTCGGCAGCCGGACGGCCGATGACCACCACGCGCCCGGACCGATTGAGCCGGCGAATCCAGGGATGCAAGAAGTCGTAAAGTTGGCGGAGGTCGTCGGGCGACTCCAGGCCCGTGCCGTCAAAGACGATGGCGTCGATGCGCTCACCCTCCGGCGCCTCACCGGGTTCCACGCGCTGCGGGGTCCTCGCCCAGGCTTCACCCGGGCCAACGTAGGGCTCGAGCACGGCATCGGAATCCCCCACGACCCAAGGGTAGGCGCCCGCTTTCGTGAGGACTTGGGCGAGGACGCTCTGCAGCCTGCCCGTCCCACAAACGAGCACTTTCTTGTCGTCGAGCGGCCGTTCTTCGTAGGGGCCCTTCGCACGCGCCAGCTTCTCTGGCACCGGAATGGGCAGACCGAGGGTCTTGATGAGTTTTCTGGCGTTTTGATTCTCGAGCAAAAGATCCGTCATGAGAGCTCAGCTCCTCACTGAATAGGTTCCAACTAGATACGCGGGGCCGCCGGGCGCGTCCCCCACAAACACACTGTCGTCTTCGATATAGAGACCGACCTGGGCAGGAAGCACGAGGGGCTTCGTAAATTTGACGTCGAACGCCGCGAGCCGGCCCACCTCACCGGAAAAGAGCGAACGGTTCAACCCTTCGATGGCGCGAGCCATGGTGGAGAATCCGTGATTGATCACGTTGCGGAAACCGTTGGCGCGAGCCGCAGGCGGAATCCAATGAATCGGATTGAAGTCGCCGGTGAGCTTGGCGAAGTCGAGACCGACATGCGTGCCGAGCTTCCAGCGCGCGAGCTCCTTGGCCATGACCGGAACGCGTGGGCGGTCGTCTTTGCGCTTGGCTGATTTGTCTCCGCCGCCAAGCGGGACGATGCCGTACACGTCCGCGATGATCGCCTCGGGGTGGCTCGAGGTCGACGTGATGGCGCGTTGGTGGATCACTGCGCGGCGACCGTTGTCGTCGATGTCGAGGAGCTGCACCTCGAGCTCGTAGGGCTCGCCCAACGGCAGCGGCGCGTTCATCTGGAGCCGGCTGCCACCATTGAGGACACGCTGGATCGGGTACTGGAGCCCTTCGATGCCTCGGGCCTGCAGCGGAAATACCCACTGTGGGAACAAGTGAGCTGGAACCTGCCCTCGATACCACGCGGGGTCTCCCCCGACGTGACGAATGTAGTCGCGGACGAGGTCGGCCCGCCGGGGCGAAACCGTCGTCGAAACGATGGGGCCTGGAACTTGGGCGGGCGCCTCGTTGGGCCGTCCGGAAGCGCTCTTCACTGCAACGAAGGCCGCGCGGGCAAGCGCGCCGAGCATCGGCCCCTGATGGAGGATGTAACGCGCAGGTACCGCCATGTCGATTCTCCCGATTCGCCGGTACGGTGGAGCGCCTGCCGTCCGACCCGGCTCTCTACCATTCGGTAGGGAGCCACGCAAACCCGGTCGCGCTGCTAGGCTTCCCCGATGTCTAACCCGTTGATCCAACTTGGATTCGAGATTCCTTTCGATCAAATCGAGGCCGCGCACGTGGAACCCGCGATCGATGAGTTGCTGGCCCGGTCACAAGCCGCGATCGATGCGATTGTCGCGAGCCAGGAGCCGCCCAGCTACGCGCATACACTCGGCAAGCTCGAGGAAGCGACCGAGCTGCTCGAACGGGCCATGACGGTGATCGACCATCTGGAAAGCGTAGCAACGACCGAGGCGTTGCGCGTCGCGTACAACGTCACCCGCCCGAAGGTCAGCGCGTTTTGGTCGGCGCTCGCGATGAACGACGGGCTCTATCAGGCGGTACGAGCGTTTTCGGAAACGGACGAAGCGGAGGCGCTACCGCCGACCGAGAAGCGATTCTTGGGGAAGACACTGGATGACTTCCGGCGGCACGGTGCGGAGCTCAACCCCGAAGACAAAGCGAAGCTGCAGGCGATTGAGATCGACCTCAGCAAGCTGACGACGGAATTCTCTCGGCGAACATGTTCACTCTGCCGACGGCGAT
>CAZHPJ010000233.1:0-5302 GCA_964534585.1 uncultured Sandaracinaceae bacterium
AAGCTCTGTGGTCACCAGCTCGAGCACAGCGTTCGTGAACGCAACGATGTCTGACCGGCTATGGCCGCTGTTTCGCAGCTCCCGGTAGACCGACTTTGCAATGATCCGAACGCCACGGCCATCCGCCGCCGGAGCCTTCGGGCCTTGTGTTCTAACTGCCCCCATCTTGCCCGAGCATCATGCAGATTGTGTGCCAGTCATAGAAAATAGCAAAACACAGGGGTTTCAGCACTCGTTTTACAGCGGAATTTACAAGGAAGGGCCGCTTTTGCCACACCTGAATCCAAAAACCTCACACCCCCTCAAAGTGCGCACTCCGTTGCGCATTTGGTGGGCAAGCGCGTAGAGGCCTGCGCACGTAACCTGCCGGGAAGACCGGGATTTCGGCTGACCGGCCGACTTTCGCTCACCCCCCCTCGAGCGCTTCGCGCAGCTCTTGGAGCGCATTCGTGTGAAGGCGACTAGCCCACGATTTGGAGATCCCGAGCTCCCGCGCCATTGCGTCGAGGGAGCGGCCTTCGAAATAGAACCCGCGTACGAGAACCCGCTGCCGGGGCGACAGTCCGGGCAACGCCTGGAGGAGCCGTGTGACGCTTTCGTTCTTGAGGAGGATCGCCTCTGGGCTTTCGTCGCCGAAGCGCCCCTGGAGCACCGTGGCGGTGGTGATGCAAACGCTCATCCGGGTGAACGCCTTGTCCAGGGCTGTAGGCGCCGCCGTGGGGCTAGCTTCTGCCGCCGCCTGGAGGCGCTCGTGCGCTCGGCGGGGGAGTTGGGACATCTTGCGAACCCCATCCAGCATGGCCCCCCGGACGCGGTAATACGCGAAAGTCTGGAACCGGACGCCTCGGCGCGGGTCGAAACGGTGCCGCGCCTCCAGCAGGCCCCCGAAGCCGAAAGCGATCAAGTCGTCGAGATCGCCCTGAAGGGAGAGCTCACGGCGCAGTCGGTGGGCGAGGCCGTGGACCAGCTTCTCATGCTGCGCGATGAACTCGGTTCCTTGCATGCCGACTCCTGAACGGAATTCCTTTACCCATGTGGGTGAATGAAGTCAAGCTGAATACATCTAACTACATTGCGAAAGGCTAGTCGGATTCATGGGTCTAGGGTATAGCGGCGCTGTGAAACCGGCGCGCCCAGGCATTGCAAGCGCAAATCGGCGACGTTTGGGGTCGTTTGCAAGCCTGATCGACCAAGTCCTAGACGACGAGAGCGCACTCGACGGCCTATCGTTCGCATACGCAGAGCTAGAGGAGCCTGCGCGTTGGGCGCTGGCTCGTGCAATCCTCCAGGATGCAGAGGAGCCGGCCGAGGCTCTGGCTGCGCTTCTCATGGTGGAAGACAATCCAAGACTCCGGCAGCGCCTAGCAGGACTGATCAGCAGGCAAGGGCGCATCGACCAGCGGGCGTTTCTCGAAGGCACGGAAGCCCACGGAGAAGCTCACTTGATCCAATCCCTCCCAGGCCTCGAACCCGAATCACTCCGAATCGCTTGGAAGAAAAGCAAAATCCAGAGCATCGAGATTGAATCTCGAAAGGATTCGAGGAATGACGTGTCTACGGTCACGCTCGCTGCCGCGATCGAAACGCTGGCGCCACTCCTGTGGCGGCACATCCGGTCAGGAGGCGAGCTCCCGGACGGCGTCGAGCGCTTCGCCGGATTCTTCTCTGCAGGCTGATTCGGCGAGCCCGTGCTTAGTTGTGGCCGTTGCCGTTGCCGAGGAGCGCGCCCTCGAACTTCGTCGTCTTCATCAGCGAGCCGTCCTCAGCGTCGCGGCGCACCATGAAGAAGTGCCGGGTGACGGAGCTATTGTCCTCCCGGGCGACCACCATGATGGCGTTCATGCCAGGGTGGACCGGAATCTCTGCATCGAACGCGAGCTCCCGAGGATTGGTGCTGCCCTGGTTCGATTCGTAGTAGACCTTGTGCTGGCTCGTGGAAATGTAGAGGTCACGCACTCGCTGGCCATCGGTGGCCTTGCCTCGGACCCGGAACACCTCATCACGTGTGACGTAGCTATCGAGAGGGGCGAGCTCGATCTCGGGTGAGGCGTTACCCACTACCCACGCAAGCGGCGGGTTCTGGGCAACCTGCCCTTTGACAGGCGAGGCCGTAGCGGAAGCAACCCAACCGGGCCGACCACCGCCGAGATCAACGCGCGCGAACTCTCCGTGCGTCGCGGTGTGTAACAAGCGAGCTTGCTCGCTCACCGTGGCGATGACCGGGGAGCTACTGTCGGGGCGCTCGCGAATTTCGGCACCGGGCGGCAAGCTCACGACGCGCTTGGCCGCCGAGGTCTGCGTCGGATCGGGGGCCGCGGGAATTGGAATATTGAGCTTCTGACCAGCGGCAGCGCCGAGATCGGTATCGACGACGCCCAACATGAGCGTCACCTCTTCCTCCGCAAAGTCGGGAAGCACTTGGAACGAGAAGGGAACAATCCACTCCTCACCAGCGCGCAGCGTATCTCTTCGGAAGCGTCCGTCATGGAGCAACACGCCCGCGCCGCTCTTGTTCTGAAGGTTGGCTTGGAGCTCGAAGCTGTCGACGTCGCTGATGTTCTTGACGGTGAAGTACAACGTCACCTGCTCGCCGGGACTCACGCGGCCGTCGCCGTTGCCTTTGATGTTGTCCGCCACTTGCAGGCCGTACGCGAACCGTGGCGCGGGAAGGGCCTGGATCGTCGTGCGGAGCTCGACCGGTGCGGGCGCATGCCCGTGAGCTTCTTCGAACTCGATTCGAATCGCGTCCGCGCGATCCATCATGCCGCGTGGAACGCGGCATACGCGCTTCTCATCTTCGGTGACGCAACGGCCGAGTGTCGTCGTCCACGAGCGGGTTTCGGCCGGAGCAAGCTTGCCAAACACCAGCTCACGCCCTTCGAACCAGGCGTTGTCACTTCGGGTGGTCGCGCGCAGCTGATACAAGGTGTGCTCGCCTTCGTTCGTCGCCTCGATGCGCAGCGAGAGCGGGTCACCTGCCCGAGTCGGCTGATCACCAGAGCTCAGCGTCGCCACGACCCGAACCGTGCTGGGGCCTTTGTCCGAACCCACGCTCCAGTCGATCCCGAGCTTCTCGAGGTCGCGCACGACCTTCTCCGTTTCCTGTTTCTGGACCTTCGCAATGATCGGCTCCGCAGCGCGCAGCATCTGAAGCCGGTCGGACGATTTGGCATTGAGCACGAGGTTCCGTGAGAACCGAATCAAGAAGGCCTCCTGGTCCTCGTTTTCCTCTTCGTTGGGCTCCGCCTCGAGCAGACGTTGGCGCAGCTGCGGGTTGAGGTAGTAGCCCATGATGACCGCCGGACGCTGCGAATCGGTAGCGCTTGCGTGGGTCAGGTGGGCCTCCAGATCGCCCTCCCGAAGGAAAAACTCATCGACCTTGAGATCCATGTGCTCTTTGTCGACCGTCATCGGACTGATGGCGATGTCGGGCACGATGCCCACGCCCTGAATTGAGACGTCGCCGGGCGTGAGGTACTGAGCCACGGTGAGCTTCAACGCCGACTCGTCTTGCAGCCTGTAGAGTACCTGAACGGAAACCTTGCCGAAGCTCTGCTCGCCGATGATCAGGGCACGATCGTGGTTCTTGAGAGCACCGGCGACGATCTCGCTCGCGGACGCGCTCTGGCCATTGATCAACAAGACTATGGGGTAGCGCGGCTCGGTTCCGCCGGCCTCGGCATACTCTTCGGTACGCTCACGTGGGTCGTGAGAGGACGTCGTCACAATCGGGCCGTCTTCGAGGAAGGTATCCGCGACTTGCACGGCCTGATCGAGAAGCCCGCCCGGATTGCTTCGGAGGTCCAGGACGAGGCCGACCATGCGCTTCCTATGAAATGCCGCGAGCGCCTCACGGAGGTCCTCCTCCGTGTTGCCTTGGAAGTTCTTGAGCTTGATGTACCCGACCCCGTCGCGGAGCATCCGGTGCTCGACCGAGGCGATGTGGATCCGGGCACGGGTGAGCTCAACACGGCGGGGGGTGCCCCACTTGCTGGCCTTGTTTTGGCGGCGAGTGAAGATGGTGACCGTGGAGCCGGGCTTGCCGCGCAGACGATTGACCGCCTCTTGAAGAGGCATGTTGAGTGTCGACTCCTCGTTGATTTTGACGATCCGGTCCCCTCGTTCCAAACCCGCCTTGAACGCCGGCGTGCCCGGCATCGGCTTGATCACGGTCAGGTGACCATCCCGGATGGAGATGACGATGCCAAGCCCGCCAAACTCTCCGCGGGTGGTGGTTTGCATCTCCGCGAAGACCTCCGGCGGAAGAAGCACCGTGTGTGGATCGAGCGTCTTGAGCATCCCGTTGACCGCCGTGTACTCGATCTTGTTGAGCTCGATGTCCTCTTCGTTCTTCAACTCTGCCTGCAAGAACTCGAACACCTCGCGGAATCGCCCCGCCAGCTTCCAGGGGCTCGTTACGTCCGCAATGCCGAACTCACTCTCCGCGCTGTTGACCTGGACCTTGAGAGTCTCGCCCCCTTCCCGGTAGTGCACGAGAACGGGAGGCACATTCTTTTGAATGGCGTCGAGGCCGGCCAGCATCATGCGCTTGTGGTCGATTCGCCTGGGATCGACGTAGTCCTGGTTCACCTGGTGAATCACCCGGTTCATCACCTGAAGCTTGGTGAGATCCCAGGGTGTCTTCTGGCGTGCAGCCAGGGCCCGCGGCGAGGCATCGATGTCGATCCGCAGGCCGTTTTGAATCGGCCAACCAAAGGAAATGGTGAAAGCCGCAAGGACGACCACCAAACCAAGAAAGGGCTTCCAGAGTCTTCTCATTGAATTGTAGGGGGGCAGGGGGGCACGGGGGGCAGTCTATGGATTGTAGCCTCGTTGGGCTCTTAGGCCAATTGCGCTCGATCCTACCTAAGGTTATCGAAGCAAAGTGCCACACCGAATTCTCCGCCAGCAGATCGCGAGGCCGGTGCTCGATATTTGTAAGGAGCTCCGCAATGCCGGGGAACGCGCTTGGGTGGTGGGCGGCTGTGTCCGGGACACCCTCCGCGGGGAGCGGGTCAACGACTGGGACGTGGCGACGACGGCCTTGCCTGAGAAAGTCCAACGGACCTTTCGCAAGGTCATCCCCACCGGCATCGACCACGGCACCGTGACGGTGCTCTGGAAGGGCGAGGCCTACGAGGTGACTACGCTTCGCGGGGACGGCGCCTATACCGCCGGCCGACGGCCCGACAGCGTCACGTTTGGCACGGCGGAAGAAGACGTCAAGCGGCGCGATTTTACCATCAACGGAATGCTCTACGATCCCGTCGCCGACCAATTGCTCGACTACGTCGGCGGCAAG
>CAZHPJ010000234.1:0-5227 GCA_964534585.1 uncultured Sandaracinaceae bacterium
CCGAGCTGATTGACCGATTTGATCTCGGGGGTGGAACCGAGAACGAGGTTGTCGAACACGTCCACCATCATGTGGACCCGAATGTTGTCGCTCAGAGACAGCGTCGGTTGCAAGCGAAGCCGTGTGTTCGCGAAACGCAGCGTTGCGCTTCCGTCGCACCGTTGCTCCTGACCCGCAGGAGACGCAGGCTCGCCCTTACAACCACCCTGCGGAAGCACGCCGGTGACGCCGGAGCTCGGAGCATTGTCAACGGGGATCCATCGCGCGAAAGGGTCTTGGTTCAATCGGTCGAGTGGAACCCGGCGCAGTGAGAAATTGTCGAGGTAGTTGCCTCGCACACGGAAGTAACCATTGAGCGAGAATACCGGCCGAGGGTTGGTCCACGACGCCAGGGTCGGATCAGAAGCGGGCGGCTCGGCCCGACCGAGGAGCTCGGCATCGTCCGCCTCCATCTGCTTTTCATCGAAGTCCTCGTCGAAGTCCTCATCGAACTCCTCGTCTAACTCGTCGCCGCCAGCCGTAGCGCTCGGGAGCTCTAGCCCCTCGATGGTCGGCGCCCTCAATTGCGGTGGGAGGTCTTCCTCCCTGGTAGGCTCCGGGGGGGCCTCTTCGCCCTCGCCCTGCGCCGCAGCCGATGTTGCCCAAAGGGAAACTACCCAAATAATCGCTAAGAAACGGCGCATTGAACTCGTGCGGTCCGGGGCGTAGCACGCCGGGATCACGCGGGTCAACGAGGCAATCGCTCCCTTGACCGAGGCCGCCCCGGCCTTTAGCCCCGGTGCCAAGAGTTCTATGATGGATAGTATACGCTTCATCCCCCTTGGCGGGCTCAACGAGGTCGGAATGAACTGTTCCGCGTTGGTCTGCGGCGACACCACGATCGCCATTGACTGCGGCATCGGTTTCACTGACGAGGAGGGTGCTGATCTGGTTCATCCGGACCTCAGCTGGCTCCAGGCGCAGCGCGAGAACCTGCGCGCGATCGTGATCACTCATGGTCACGAGGACCACATCGGCGCCCTTCCCTACTTCCTCAAGGAGGTCCGGGTGCCGGTCTACGCACCGCCTTACGCGGCGGCCCTAATCGAAGATCGGCTTGCGGAGCACCGTCTCGAGGACGTCGACCTTCGGGTGAGCCCAGCGGGAAGCCAGGCGCAGATAGGGTCGATCTCCGTAGAGCGTTTCGCGGTGCACCACTCGATTCCAGACGCCACGGGGCTCATTCTGGATACGCCTGTGGGCACCGTCATCCATACCGGGGACTTCAAAATCGAGTCGGACCCCTGCGAGGGCCAGCGCTTCGATCGGACACGCCTCGAGGAGGTGGCGAGCCAGGGTGTGCGCCTCCTGCTGAGCGATTCGACGGGAGCCGAAGTCGAGGGGCGCTCCCGGCTCGAGCGAGACGCCGAGGCCGCGCTCGAGAAATGGATTGCCCGATCACCGAATCGAGTCGTCGTCGCCACGTTCTCCTCGAACGCCTTCCGACTGAGGGCGGCTCTGCGAATCGCCCGGGAGCAAGGCCGCAAGGTCTGCCTGCTCGGCATGTCGGTCAACAAGCACACCGAGATCGCGCGGGCCCTGGAGCTGATTCCATCGATCGACAGCCTGTTGATCGCCTCCGAGGAAGTCGCCGCCCTGCCCCGCGATCAGGTCCTGATCCTCGCCGCCGGCACTCAAGGCGAGCGCGCGTCAGGCCTCACCCGGCTGGCGCGCGACGAGCACTCGCGCTTGCACCTCGAAGCGGGCGACACCGTGATTTTCTCATCGCGCATCATTCCCGGTAACGAGCTCAGCGTGTCAGACGTCATCAACCGATTCGAACGCCGCGGCCTGGAGGTCGTCACGCGCGACGAGCATCCGGAGATCCACGCCAGTGGCCATGGGAGCCGCGAAGAGCAGCGCACCATGATTCAGATCCTACGGCCCCAGGCGTTCGTTCCCGTGCACGGCACACACCATCATCAGCGCCGTCATCTCGAGCTCGCCAAAGAAGAACGAATCGGCCAAACACAACTGGTCGAAAACGGCAGCGTCCTCGAGATCACCCGCGACGCACTACGCATCGTCGACACCGTTCCCGTCGGGCGTGTGTACATCGACGGCATGCAACCGCTCAGCGAAGAGGTCATTGCGGAACGCCGCGCGATGGGCTCGCGCGGATTGGTTACCGTCCTGCTCTCTCTCGAGGGCGGGCGGCTCCGGCGCTTCCCCCGAGTTCTTTCCCGAGGGGTTTTCGACGCGGGAAACCGAGCCTTAGTGGAGCACAGAATTGCGGAGCACGTGCGCGATCGACTCGAGGGGCGGAAATTCACGAACCCTATCGAGGCTGAAGGTGCCGCAATTGAGGTCGCCCGACGCTTCTTGGTACACAATCACCGCAAGCGTCCGCTGATCATGGCGGACGTGAATGGGGAATCATGAGCCGACGGGTCGCCTGGCTGACGGTTGCTCTCATCCTGAGCAGCTGCCACCGGCACACCAACCCGGAGCCGAGCCGTCCGCCCGTCTCCACCGAAACCGCGAGCGGCGGGTCGAGCCGGCCCAGGCCGGAGCACGCCGGCCCACCACGAAATGGGGTTGCCCGCCCGGCCACCGCGAAGGAGCGGGCAGAAGTCGATGACCTCGTTCGCGCCGCCGAGTCTGTGCGACAGCTGAGGCTACAGCGCCCAGTCACGATCGAAATCGAAGACGGAGATGCCATCGCGAGTAGCTTGCAAGCACAGATCGAAGAGGCGGAGATCGAGCGAGCGAGGCTCGTCTACGGCGCGCTCGGCCTGTTGGACACCGAAGAGGATCTTCACAGCATGTTCGCGGGAGTCCTCGGCGAGCAGGTCATCGGCTATTATGACCCGGACACGGGGCGCCTCGTCATTCGCGAAGACGTCATGGCAGGGTTAGCGGGAGCGTTCGGACCGGAGCAAACGCAGGAGGCGACCTTGGTGCTCGTGCATGAGCTAGTGCATGCGCTGCAGGATCAAAGGCTCGGTCTCGGCGAGTCCTACGAGAAGGAACGCACTGCCGATGCCGACAACGCGTTCCGCGCGGTCGTCGAGGGCGACGCCACCCTCGCGATGCTCGCGCATGCCCTGCGCAAGCAGGACATCCCGTTGTCTGCAGCGACGGCGGGGATTCAGCAGATGGGCGACTATGTCGACCTCAACGCGCTAGTGCGCGGGGAGAAGCTCGACGACGCTCCCTCGATTCTGAGAGTCACGTTGGTTGCGCCTTATCTACGTGGTCTGCAGTTCGTGGCCGCCGTGCAAGGGCGAGGCGGATGGCCTGCGGTGAACAACGCCCACCGCAGACCCCCGGCGACCAGCGAGCAGGTTCTGCACCCGGAGAAGTTCTTCGCCCGTGAGCCAGGCGAAGAGATCGAGCTTCCCGACAACGGAGAGCTCCTCGCAGCGGGGTTCCGACGCATCGAGGAAGATACGCTCGGCGAGCTCGAGCTCAGCGTGTACCTGGGCCAGACGCGCGCCTCGGGCACAGACGACGAGGCGGCAGCTGGATGGGCGGGCGATCGCCTCGCAGTCTACACGCGCGGCGAAGAAGCCGCCGTGATCTGGTGGACGACTTGGGACACCGACGCCGACGCCAACGAGGCCTTTCGCGCCGCACGCTTGGTCTCGCCCAGGGGTTCCAGGGCATTGGTCGAGCGTAAGGGCCGTGCGGTCCTGATCGTGAGGGGTCTGCCATCCAAGCTGCATCGTACGGTCCGGAGCGACTTCATGTCGTTCGCGCGCGGCATCAAGGTCAAGCCGGCACCCCCGGACGTTCGCCCCAATCTGATTTATTGAGGTTGTCGTGCGGCGCACCCCAAGCTAGGAATCGCGGGTGGGCCGCGCCTCCTGGGACGAATACTTCATGGACATCGCCTTGGTGGTTGCCAAACGATCCACCTGCCCACGCAAGAGCGTCGGCTCGGTCATCGTGCGCGACAAAACGATCCTCTCGACCGGCTACAACGGCTCGGTCAGAGGCCTGCCGCATTGCGATGAAATCGGCCACATGATGGTCGACGACCACTGCGTGCGGACCATCCACGCGGAGATCAACGCGATCATCCAAGCCGCCAGGAACGGGGCCCGCATCGAAGGTGCATCGATTTACGTCACCGCATCGCCGTGCTGGAACTGCTTCAAAGCGATCTGCAACGCCGGCATCCAGCGCATCGTCTTCGAGGAGTTCTATCGAGACGAGCGGATTTTCGAGGTTTCTCAGGCTTTGGGCATCGAGCTGGTCGAGCTCCACCGCGAGAACGCCGTCCCCAAGGCTGCACCTTGACGGGTCTGGCCCTCGGCAGTACGAACCGCGCCTGAAAGACCGCCTAAAATCCAATGCAATCTGAAATTCGTGAGATTAGCCCCGTCCTCGTAGAGGTCACGGTCGAAGTGCCGTGGGACCGCATCCAGAAGGACCTCAACGACACCTACAAAGAGATCGGCAAGACGGCTCGCGTCCGCGGCTTTCGCCCGGGCAAGGTGCCGAAGAATATCCTGAAGCAGGTCTACGGCCGACAAGCCGCTGCCCAAGTCGCCGGCGCGCTGGTCGAGCAAGGCCTCATGCACGCGGTGCAAGAACACGAGCTTCACATCGTGGCCAAGCCCGAAATGGACGAGCCGCCCGAGCTCGAGCCGGGCAAGCCGCTCACGTTCAAGGCCAAGGTCGAGGTACGGCCCAAGATCGACGAGGTTGCGATCGACGCGCTCGAAGTGTGGCAGAAGCCCATCGACATCCCGAACGAGGACATCGACGCCGAGGTCGAACGGATGCGCAACCAGCACGCCGAGATCCGAGTTCCGGACCCGATGCGCCCTGCGCAGGAAGGCGACTTGATCACGATCGACTACACGGTCACGGTGGACGGCGAAGCCAAGGAGGACCTCGGAGCCGAAGGCCGCCAGGTCGAAATAGACGGCGAACACCTGCTGCCCTCGCTCAAGGAGGGGCTGCTCGGGATGAAGCCCGACGATGAAAAAACGATCGACGTCGAGTTCGAGGATGACCACCCCAACCCTGACCTCGTGGGCAAGACCGCACAGTTCGCCATCCGGGTCAAAGAGATTCACGAGAAGCTATTGCCTGAGCTCGACGACGAGCTCGCCAAAGACTGCGGCGACTACGAAACGCTACTCGAGCTGCGGCTAAAGATTCGCGAAGGGCTCGAAAGCTCCGCGAAGCAGCGGAACGAGGCCGAGCTGAAGGACCAGCTGATCGACAGCTTGAT
>CAZHPJ010000235.1:0-5217 GCA_964534585.1 uncultured Sandaracinaceae bacterium
GTTCAACATTACCGGCGACGGCGGCGGCGAATGGAACCTGGACCTCACAAAGGGCAAGACCGGCGACTTCGTCAGCAAGGGCACGCATGACGGCCCGGGCGCGACCATCACCGTGTCCGCCGAAGACTGGCTTGGGATGATCAACGGCTCGCTGAACCCGATGCAGGCCTTCATGTCCGGCAAGATCAAAATCGACGGCGACATGACCCTCGCCATGAGCCTCCAGCAGGTGATGAACCTGGCTCAAGATTGAGCCGTCCGAAGCTCGAGCTGAATCAGGGTGGCTTCTCTCTGGGGGGCCACCCTTTTTTGTAAACCCATGCCCTCATCGATCAGACCAAGCGACTCGGCGCGTACCAGGCTCAGCCCTGAAGACCGCCAACAGCAACTGTTGCGCGTAACTTCGGAAATCATCGCCGCCGACGGCATCGACAACGTGCGCATTCCTTACGTCGCGGCTGCGGCGGGGGTCACCCGGCCGGTCGTCTACAAATTCTTTACGAACCGGCATGAGCTGATCAAGGGCGTCCTCGAAGACTTCCGCGAAGATTTCGCGAGCCGGACTCCGAGCATCATGGAAACCGAGGATGCCGCCGACATTGGCTCGATCTCGCGCGCATTCATCGACGCAGCCTGCGACACGATCGAAGCCAAGGGCTCGGGTGGTTGGCAGCTGCTTCGTTCGGTCGGCCCGGACCAAGAGATCTCCGCGATCAGCAAGAAATTCCGTGGACAGCTCGTCGCGCCCTGGCTGCATCCACTCAGCGAGCTCACGGGCGTCGACGACGCCGAGGCCGAGGCTCTCGCCGACATGATGCTGAGCGCGGCGGGCGAGATCTTGCAGCGTTGGATCGATGGCGATTTTTCACGCGAGCAGGTGGCGACGCTCCTCGGACGCATCATCCTCGCCGTTCTCATCGAGTTCACGGAGTAAGAGGACGATGGTTTCCGAGATATTCGACGCGTCGAAGTGGACGGAAGTGCCGGGCTTCGACCTGCGGGACATCAGCTACCACCGCGCCAACGATCACGGCACGGTCCGGGTCGCCTTCAATCGGCCCGAAGTGCGCAATGCGTTCCGCCCGGGCACGGTCGATGAGCTCTACCGGGTGCTCGACCACGCACGGCAAACATCGGACGTCGGCTGCGTGCTCCTCACGGGCAACGGCCCTTCTCCCAAGGACGGCGGCTGGGCGTTTTGCTCGGGTGGTGATCAGCGTATCCGCGGCAAGGACGGATACAAGTACGAGACCGATGCGGCCGGACAGATCGACCCGGCGAGGCTCGGTCGCTTGCACATCTTGGAAGTACAGCGGTTGATCCGGTTCATGCCGAAGATCGTGATCGCGGTGGTGCCCGGTTGGGCGGTCGGCGGCGGCCACAGCCTGCATGTGGTCTGCGATATGACCATCGCCAGTAAGGAACACGCACTCTTCAAGCAGACTGACCCCGATGTCGCTAGCTTCGACAGCGGTTACGGCTCCGCTCTGCTCGCCCGCCAGATCGGGCAGAAGAAGGCCCGCGAGGTGTTCTTCGTGGGTCTCGAGTACAGCGCCCAGGAGGCCGCCGACATGGGGATGGTCAATGCGGTCGTGCCCCACGCTGATCTCGAGATTTTCGCGCTTTCCTGGGCGAAGGAAGTGAACTCCAAGAGCCCAACAGCCATGCGGATGTTGAAATTCGGCTTCAACATGATCGACGACGGCCTGGTCGGACAGCAAATCTTCGCCGGAGAAGCCACACGATTGGCCTATGGCACCGAGGAAGCCCGGGAAGGCCGGGACGCCTTCCTCGAAAAGCGCCCGCAGGACTACAGCAAGTTCCCCTGGCACTACTGAGCCCGAAGGCTTCACCAGGCGACGCCGGATGTGGGTTACACTGCCCCACTTGGACTCAGGCCCAAAACATGCCAAATGAGCATATCATCAGGAGAACGGAGTAAGTCATTTCAAGTAAGATATTCGTAGGGAACCTCAACTTTGCCACGACAGACGAAGAGCTACGTGAGCTCTTTGGAGAGATCGGCGAGGTCGTTGACGTTCACATTCCAAAGGACCGCGAAAGCGGGCGCCCCAGGGGCTTCGCATTCGTTCGGTTCGCGGCTGAAGAGCACGCCGCTCAAGCCGTCGAGAAATTCCATGGGCGCGAAGTCGGTGGGCGCGATTTGCGCCTAGACATCGCCGAAGACCGCCCACGGCCCCCGCGCCAGCAGCGTGATTTCGGGCCACCCCCGGACCGCTATGCGCGCAACGACTACGGTCGGGGTGACGGCGGCGGCGACGGTCGCTCCTTCGACAAGCCGAAGAAGCCGAAGGGCAGTCGCCGAGGCCTCCGCGGCAAGAAGCGAAGCCTCTAGCGACGTTGCGCTCGCGGCATCTTGCGCCGCTCGAGCAGCGCGCGGAGCGCAGCTGACGGCTTAAAGATCTCGGGCGAGGTGTGAACCCCGCCCGAGTGCCCGTTTTCGTTGTACCCCGAAGGAGTTTGAATCTCGATTTACCTCGTCGACAGGTCGCTGATCAGCTGCCGACAGTCCTACGGTAAAGCTTTGGGAGCACGGTTGTCAATAAGTATTTTGGGTCACAATTGTGCAAAGGTTACGGATGCTTGTGATGGGCACGCTCATCGTGGTTTGAGGGGTGCGGGCGTCGCCCCTCTGGTATGGTCAGCTCGGCACATGCGAGGGGGATGGTCGAGCTTGGCGAACCTAGGCCTGCGGCTTGGCGAGTCCGCGGATTTCGTCGTTCGCGGCGACTGCATGCAGGGCTTCGCGACTGGCGAGTCGGTACGCGTGCGACGACAGCGCCTCTACCTTCCCGGCGATGTCGTCGTAGTGCGCCGGCGTGACTACTGGAACGTACATCGATTCCTCGGCTACGCGCCGAGCGTTCACGGAGCCGTCGCGCTCACGCAGGCCGACGACGCCGCCGAGCGAGACCCGGCTGCCCCATTGAGCGCCATCGTCGGGCGCGCACAGTGCGGAGTCACCGCCTCAGATCGAGTGGCCGCGTTCGGGAAGTACGCCCGTGCGCTCATTCGCCGGATCGTCGAGGTGGGCCGATGAGCGCGCTGACCATCGAGCTCGTCGGGTGTCGCTATCAGTTCGCTGGGCTGAACCCCGAGCAGGTCGACCTGGTGCGTTCACGATTCGGCGCGTTGCTGTGCCGGGACGACACCCGGCCCGACATCCAGATCGACGTACACTACAGTCCCGATCCGGCAGGGTTCATGCGAAGACCAGTCGGACCTGTCGAGTATCGGGTCGCAGTGGCGCATGGCGAAGACAGCATCGCAGTCGCTGGCATCGGCTTCACCGCCAATATCGACCGCACCCCTCTTCGGGCACAAATGCGGACCTGCCTCAGTGACGAGTGGTTCTTGGGCGCCTTCGAGAACGTCTTTCGCGTGGTCGCCTGCTATCGGCTCTTCGGCGAGGGAGCCCTGGTCATGCACAGCGCCGCGTTCACCGATGGTGCCCGCGGTTTTCTGTTCTGCGGGCGTTCGGGGGCCGGCAAGACCACCCTGTGCCGCCTGGCCGACGAGCTCGATCTCGGGATCCTCAGTGACGAGCTCAACGCCGTCACGCCCTCGGACAGGTCGTTCGAGCTGCGTGCCATGCCATTTGCAGGTGATTTCGGCGGGGTGCCCAAGCCGCACCCGCCCTACCCACTGACCGGCTTGCTCGGCCTCGCGCAGGCGGCGGCTCCGTGGGTACATGGGTGCTCGAAAGCCGAAGCGGTCTCGCGTATCGTCGCCTCGTGCCCGTACGTGAACGCAGACCCCGTCCTCGTCGATGCGCTCACGGCGCGCGCCGCGACTCTAGTCGAGCGCGTCCCACTTCGTATTCTCTCGTTTGCAAACGACACCAATTTCTGGAGCGTGCTGGATCATGAGTACCGAAGCCTCCCCGCAACAGTATCGCGTTGATCCGCACGCGAGGTTCCGCGTGATGGACGATGAGGGCATCTTCGTCCTGCAGGACGCCGGCGAAGTGCTCGTAGTGAACGAGGTCGGCGCCTTCATCGTGGAGCAGCTGAAGGCCGAACGCGGCCTGGATGAAGTGATCACGGCGATCACGGAGCGCTATGCGGTCGACGCCGAGCGCGCGCGGGCCGATGCCACGTCTCTTTTGGACGCGTTGCTCGAGGCCGGCGCGATCACACGATCATGAGCTACTCAGACACGGTGAAGCGCACCTGGAACGACAATCGACTGATGTCGGTGATGCTCGAGCTCACTTATGCGTGCAACCTCGACTGCGCCTTTTGTTACAACGACCTCACGCTCGGCGGGCAGCGGCTGTCGCTCACCCAGTATCGCCAGCTGCTCGACGACCTGGCCTCGCTCGGTGTGCTCAACCTCTCGTTGACCGGTGGCGAACCGCTCGCTCACCCACGCTTCTTCGAAATCGCAAGTCATGCTCGGAGCCTCGGCTTCGTGATCCGGCTCAAGACCAACGGCCATGCCATCAAAGAGGCCGTGGCTCGCCGGATTCGGCATGAAGTCGACCCGTTTCTCATCGAGGTGAGCCTGCACGGCGCCACCGCGGAGACGCACGACTGGCAAACGCGGGTGAAGGGGAGCTTCGAGCGCCTCGTCGGGAATATCCGCACGATGAAGTCGCTCGGGCTACGCGTGAAAGCCAACAGCGTGCTGACGCGCTGGAACGAGCACGAAGTCGAAGACCTGCTCGCGCTTTTCGACGAGCTCGACGTCTCGTTTCAGATCGATCCCGAAGTGAAGCCCCGGGACGACGGCGACCAGATCCCCTTGGCGCTCGAAGCCAGCCTCGAAGGTCAGGCCCGATGCCGGCGGGCGCTCGAAGCGCGCGTGAACGCCGATGTCGCAGTTGCTGAGGAGCCCTCGCCTGCTGCAGAGCGAAACGCGAACATGACGGGTACCGACAAGCACTGCGGGGCGGGCTCCAACAACATCGCGGTCGATCCGTACGGAAGGGTCTTGCCGTGTGTGCAGTGGCGCGTTCCGGTCGGCAACCTGCATGAGCAGCGCATCACCGAGATCTGGGCGGCGTCCGGCGCGCTCCGAGACGTTCGCGAAACGACCAAAGCCGTGCGGCGCAAGCTCGAAGGCTTCGGCGACGCCGGCATCGTGTCGAACTTTTGCCCTGGCGCCGCGCACATCTACTCGGGAGACCCGCTTGGGCTCTACCCACCGGCCGAACAGAGGATGGCGCAGTCGGCTCGCGCCCGGGTCCGACTT
>CAZHPJ010000236.1:0-5127 GCA_964534585.1 uncultured Sandaracinaceae bacterium
AGCGTGCGCGGTAGTAGCCGTGGAACTGGAACCTCAGCGGGATGGCCTCTTCATCGCGTTGGCGCACACTTTGGCCGACCTCGCCGATGCTCCTGCGCATTCTCTCTCGCTCGGCTGCCTGCGTACCCATGCCGGCCTCGCCTGCCTTCGGCGTCGTGGTCGCGCTTGCCGGCCGGAAGCCCGTGATCGTCGATGTGTCGGACGCCTCTTCCAGCGCGTCTTGCGCGGCGACCGATCCCGCTGACGACGAGGACGCCATCATGACGACTACCGCGATGCATCCGTATTTCATGTCGCGCCTCCACCTCACCACGAGAGCGCAACAAAAGCTAGCCTACATGAGGGCCAACTGAAGACAGCCAGCGGCTAACCCCAAGACCGCCCCGGTCACGATGAGCTTCCATTCATCCTGTTGATATGCCGGGCGCAAGACGCCCTCGAACTCCTGAGGCGTCAGCGCCTGCATGTTGGTGCGTATGGTGTTCTCGATGTCCATCGCCTCGTCGGCGTAAGCATGCACGGGCGCGACGGAGGCAGGCAGCTCTTCGATCACGCGTTCATACACCTTGTGCTTCAGGCGTATGTACTCGCCGGTACCCACGCCTAGAACCACGTACGGTTGGACCATCCCAGCCTGGGCATCGATGGCCCGGTTCACGTGCCGCTCGATGATGAAGAACAGCTTGTCCGAAGACGGGCCGAGCAAGAGAGTGTCTGCGATTCGTTCCGAGGTGAGAAGCTTGTCGGTCACGAGCTTCGCATAGGACGCGGCAACCTCTTGCTGGCGCCGCAAAAAGAGCCCTTGCCAGACGAAGGGCCCGATCTTGATCGGTTGCTGGGGCTGGAACATCATCTTAATCGCCAGCCAGTTGGTCGCATAGCCGACGATGAGCCCACCGACGGGAAGCGTCCACCAAAGCTCGTAGCGCATCCACACGAGCATCGACGGAATGCCGAAGAGAAAGCCAAAGTACAGGCCCGACGTCTTGAGGAACTCGAACTCTTTGTGCCCCGCAGTGAGGAAAATCTCGTTTAATAGAGCTTTGTCCTCCATCAGCGTGTCCACCATCATCTGTCGGAGATCAAATACGTCGTCGAGGTTGACCTTGACCTCGTCGACCATCTTCGCGATGACTTCAGGCGCATCGGCGCGGATGCGCTCTTGGATCTTGTCCTTGATCTTCAGCGGCAGCATCTGCCAAATGCGCGGCGCCTTTTCCTGCATGATCTCCGAAACCAACTGGTCGAGGAGCGGGTCGATCCGGTGCTTTACGGCGTCGGCCATTCGCCCGGCGTCGATTCGCCGGGCGATGTCCTGGACGGGGAGGAGCTTGTTCAGCATCAAGTCGACTGCAATCCCGGCCATTCGTTTCGCATTGGACGGAATAACGCCCTGCCAGCCGAGCCAGGGGGGCTTCCCCACGAACTCGAGCGGGTAGAACATCATCCGAACCGCGAGAACGTTCGTGCCCCAGCCGATCAGTGCACTCGTCACGGGAACGATGAGGTAGCGCCAAATCATGCTGTGGCTCAGACGCGGCCAGAGGATCGTTCTCGTGCAGGCTCGCCCGTCACATGGGTTAGCTCTTCGAGGCCCTCGTCGATGTATTGCGCCAGGCGCTCCAGATCGGGACAGGCCTCACGGCCCGCGATCACACCGAAATGCATCTGACCTGCATAGGTGTAGATGGTGATATTCAGCGACGAGCCTGGAGCCAGCGTAGAGATGGGGTAGAGGGCACGGACCGGCGCCCCGCCGAGGTAGAGACGTTCCCTGGGGCCCGGGAGATTGGAAATGACCACGTTGCCCAAGGGCCGCGCCCGCCCCGTGAGACCTGCCGCATTGAAGACCTCCGCCACGACGTTCCACAGAACGGTGTACGTCTCAGCAGTCGATCCTGACACCTCGGAGAACTTCTTCTTGACCCGCTTAGAGTTGCTAGCGATCTGCTGGAGCCGGGCCAATGGGTCAGCTTCCGTCGTGGCGAGCTCTATCAAGGCAATGGTGATCTGATTGCCAGCTTGATCCGCCTGGGCTCGCTCGAGCGCGATGGGAACCTGTGCCACCAAGGGCTGATCGATGGGTTCGCCGCGATCGGCGGAGTATTTGCGTAGCGCGCTGTCGCAGATCTCGAGCAGGACGTCGTTGATCTTCACGCCATGGGCTTTGGCCAATCGTTGCACGGTCGAAAGTGGCAGATCCACCGCTGCAAGGGTGCGAGCAGGCGAAAGGGGTCTGTTCAGGAAGGTCTTGGGCGCTGAGAACGGCGCCGGCAGCTCGCCCTTTGCGAGGTGTAGCTCCTGCAGTGCGTGGCGGAAGTTGAGCGCCGTGAGCTCTGGCACCATCGCCGTGTTCTGGCGCACCTTCGCGGCAACGCCTTTCAGTTTTTCCCCGACGCTCTTCTTGCCGCCACCCTTCGACCGGCGGCGCACCTCGGCACTCCAGAACGGAGTCACCGCCGATTCAGTCGGCGATGAGCTGAGCGAGCGCACGAGCCGAGCCGACATCTTCGCCCCGTCCATGTAAGCGTGATGGATCTTGAGATAGCAAGCGAACCGCTCGCCCCCCTTCAGGCCTTCGATCAGATGAAACTGCCACAGCGGTCGCGATCGATCGAGGCGCTCCTCGTGCAGCCCCGAAACCAGATCGACGAGCTGCGTCCTACTGCCCGGGTCGGGCAAGACATGGCGGCGAACATGGTATTGCATGTCGATGGCAGGGTCGTCGGTCCACGTGGGCAGCCCGAGCGACAATCCCAACTTCTGACTGAAGGGGGCTATCGGCATGGACGACTGAAACGTCTCGAAGAGCTCCGAGAAGAAGCGCGGGCGAGCATTCTCTGGCATGTCCAGCACCAGGAGCCCCGCCACATGCTTCGGGCTTTCGGCGGTTTCCAAGGCGAGAAATCCGCAATCGACTAAAGACAAACGTGCCATGACGGCCTCCTTGGTGAGCTGCTCCTGGGGGCCTCGAGACCTGCAGAGCGTAGCGCCGGATGGCCATGATAGCGGCAGACGGTCTGCGTGTAATCCACTTTTTGAGTACCTTTCGGAGGCGCGTGGGCGCGATTCATTTCTCCGCGGCAGGCACCTGACTCATCGCGTACTCCGTCATGGCCGTAATGGTCAGGGACGGGTTCACACCCGGATTGGCGGGAACCGTGGACCCGTCGCAGATCATGAAATTCTCGTAGCCAAAGACATGGCTGCGCTCGTCCACCACCCCGGTGCTCGAATCGCTCCCGATGGCCGCTCCTCCGAGGATGTGCGCGGTCGTAGGTATGTTCGCCCATGCTTCGAGCACCACGCTCTGTGCATAGCCGCCGGTTTTCTCTGCGAGATACTCCGCCGCCTGATTGCCAACTTCGATGAACGTCGGGTTCGGCTTCTCCGGATCCTGCTCGGTGGTCAGGGAGACGCCTCCACCCATCCGGCGTTTCGCGCGAAAGGCGATCGCGTTGTCCAGGCTCTGCATTACCAGGAAGATCACCGTCCGGTTCGACCACCCGAAGGGCCAAAGCGTCTTCAGGAACGTGATCGGATGACGGATGACGTTCCCGAGCCACATCAAGGGGCGCGTCAGGCGGCTGCCTTCACCAGTGATCAGGGTGTACAGCAAGGACATGAAGTCTCCGCCGCGGCCATAGGTCACCAATTCGATGTGGGTGTCGGCCTTGGGATGGACGCTCGCGCTGATCGCCACGTCATGCCATGGCTCTGCCGTACCTTTGGGCAGGGTAACGGCCAGGATGGATTCGCTATTGGTTCGCACGAGTTGCCCCAAACGATCGCTGATGCGCGGCAATGAGCCCCCGAGCTTACACTTGGCGAGGAGCTGGTTGGTGCCGAGCGCTCCCGCGGAAATCACGATTCCCTTCGTCGTGAACACGCGACGTTTCTTGCGAAACCAGGCGCCCGGGTATTCGGTCACGACCTCGTAGCCTTCGCTGCCGTCCGCCGAACCCAGCGGCCGGATATCCACGACCTCACGATCGGGAAGGATGCTTGCGCCCTGCTTCTCCGCGAACCACAGATAGTTCTTCAGCAGCGTGTTCTTCGCGCCCTCACGGCAACCCACCATGCACGCGCCGCAATAGGTGCAACCGGTCCGGTCCGGCCCCTCACCATCGAAGTAGGGGTCGGGCACCGTCTCACCTTCCTCGCCAAAGTACACTCCGACGGGCGTGCGCGTGAAGGTATCCTCGACGCCGAAGTGCTTCCCGATGTCTTGCAACAATCGCTGACCGTCGCTCTCGCGCGTGACCATCTGCACGCCCAGCATCTTCTCCGCGGTGTCGTAGTGAGGCCCAAGCGCTGCCTCCCAGTCATTGAGCTCGCGCCACTGCGGGTTGACGTAGAAAGCGGGGTTCGCGCGATAGAGCGTGTTCGCGTAGACGATGCTCCCACCGCCCACGCCCGCGCCCGACGCGATGAACGCATCACTGAAAGGCGTCAGTCGCAAGATACCCCTCAGGCCCGCAGCCGGTAGCCAGAGATATCGCCTGAGATTCCAAGTCGTCTTCGCAAAATCCTCGTCACGGTACCGACGACCCGCTTCCAGCACGCCGACCCGGTAACCCTTTTCCGCGAGGCGCATCGCCGAGACGCTGCCGCCAAACCCCGATCCAACGATCAGCCAATCATAGTCCATGATGTTGCGCGATCTATAGGCCCATCGTTACCCCGGCTTCAAGCAAAAAAAGCAACCTGCGCGCCTAGAGCCGTCGATACGTGTCCCGTCCCATGCAGAAGTTCGACGAACCTTCGTCGCTCAGGCCAAGTGAGGCGACTCTATCAACTCACGGAGCCGCTGCCTCGACCGGATTGGCTAGACTCCCGTGGTCTAGTGCTTCATGAGTTCGATGCTGACGGACCCGGATCAATGAACACTGAAATCAAAACCAGCGACAACCTACACGGTGTTCGCTACGAGATACGCGGGCAACTAGCGCAGTGCGCGCACGAGATGGAGTGTCGGGGTTACGAAATCATCTCGCTGAACATCGGAAACCCGGGTCTGTTTGGCTTCCGTACGCCGGAAACCATGCGCATGGCCATGATCGAGAACCTCCCCGCCAGCGAGGCATACTGCCACCAGAAAGGCATATTCCCGGCACGCGAGGCGGT
>CAZHPJ010000237.1:0-3438 GCA_964534585.1 uncultured Sandaracinaceae bacterium
AGCCGCCTAACACGATGGCGTACCTGACGATGGTCGAGTACGCATACCGTTCACCGGGGCCGAGACGGCGGAACAACGTGGCCGCGAGCAGACCGGGCAAGGCGCGGATCGAAGCCAAGGTGAGCAAAGCGATCAGGAATGAACGGAACAAGTCGGCAAGGGTGATCGCCACCAACCGGTCTTCCGTGGAGAAGCGCTCGATCCCAGACGGATCGAGGTCCGAGACAGTAACCGTCTGCGTGACGGTCCAAAGCTCGACTTGCTGAAGAATTCTCGTAGCAGGCAGCAGGTCAGCCCAGATCGCGAATGAGCCGAGGATCGCGAAGAGGAGTCCGGTGCCGATCATCAACCGGCTGACCTCCATGGTGGGAGCCGGTGTGCCGGACCCCTCTTCGAAGCCTGCCTCCTCGAGCGCGACACGACGTTGCGCGATCATCGACCAACGGGCAGCCAGCTGAACGCCGATCAGCAACAGGAAGAGAAACGCCAGGGTGGCATTCAGCCGGGCCCCGACTTGAAGCGCCGTCCAATAGAAGCCGCGCAAGGCGGCGGCGCTCAGGACCAACGGTATCGCCAGCGCGGAGAGCCGAACTGCTCGCCATGCCCAAGGGCCCCGCCGCCTTCGTCCGCGCAACACCTCGGCGAGCGGGCCTCCGGACCGGAGGGCCATGTAGTTGAACACGGCCACGACGAGCATCAAAACCGAGAACGCGAACCGGCCGACCGATTCACGCCACAGATCCTCTCCTCGCATCTCGAACACGAAGATCACGAAAACCGTGGGGACGGCAACGATGGTCAGCCAGCGAAGGTCACGCCAAAGGGTGTGGGCGGCCGTGTCGGACCAGCCGCAGTGCGCTTCGGCGATGCCGCCTGGACGAACCAGCTGTCGCGACACGCGTAGCGTCGCCCAAAAGCCGGCAGCTGCGAACAAACCGTACGCAACGCTTCGGGTGAACTGAGTAGCCACGGGCGAGAGACCCAAGCGCCAGCCCACGTAGGCCAAGAGCGCCGGCAACCAGACGGCGAGCAACGTGGTCAGCGCAAGCGCTTCGGTGGTCGGCCCGAAACGTGCACATCCGGGCTCCCTAGCTCGTTCTCCTAAGCTTTGAATCCGCCTGCGGACCCGTCGCGCAAAAGGGACGAAGAGGATTGCCAGGAACAACGCGAGGAGGTTCATGGGCCATAGCCGCCTCGCGGCGTCTCGAAAGCCCCTACCGAGCTGCGCCCAGTACTTCGCCCCAAAGAGCCAAGCCACAGCATCCCGTCCGTCCGAGAGGAGCTCGGGCTGCACCGCCTTACCGCTGGGGATCCAAAGAATGCGTTCGTCGATGAAGTCGAGGAGGTCTTTGGTACGAGCGATCAGCTCTCGCTGCCGAGCGTCGAAGTCGACGAGCTTCTGGAAGTACCTCTCATAGTCCACGATGAGCGCGTCCATGTACTTGCGCTGAGTTTGGAAGAGCTGTCGGAGGAGCTTTTCGAGCTCTTGGCGCTCCTCGGGAGGGACAGGCTCGTCGATCGACGCCATCGCTTCGTCCACGAGCGTATCGATGTCGGCCAACGCCTGCCGTTGCTCGCGGAGCTTGATCTGCTGAAGCTGTACATCGCCGATTCGCTCCTGGCGCATGCGAATGAACCGGCGGTACATACCGATGTCCGGCGCCTCCGCCCGATGGCGCCGCAGCAGCACTCCGACCGAATCGGCGAGGCCTACCGCCTGGACGCGGGCCGCTAGCCGGCTGAGCTCAGCCTCGAGCGCGGCCACCTTGGCTTCGGCTCGCGAGAGCTTCTTGCTGACGTCTTCAATCTGCTCGTGAAGCCCACCCTCGCTGGTCCAGACGGAACCAAGCGCTTCATTTCGTTGGGAAAGCTCTTGCAACGTGCTCTTAAACCCGTCGGGTAGAGCCGTCAGCTCTCCCAATAGCTGCTTCGCTGCCTCAGTCTCGCGCTCGACTGCAAGCCTCTCCGACTGCTGCTTCGCCTCGCGCAGCTTGGTGACCAAGGCTTCGTAGTACGCGATCCGCATGGTGACGCGGTCGCGCCGCTTGCCGAGTAGCGCGCCGCGCGCGTCGTAGGTCCCGAGCTCGTTTTGATACGCCTGGATCTCCGCTTGCGTCATCGCACGCTTCAAGGCGTCTAGCTCCCTGAGCGCTTCCGCCAACGGGGTGCCGGCGCTTGGCGGAGGCGGGGCGTTGTTGAGCTCCTTGAGCCGCTGCTTGGCCATCGACAGCAGCTCCGGGATCCGCTTTCGTCGCTCCACTCGTCGCTCGGCTTCCAAGTCGAGCTCGGTGGCCTCTCGTCGCGCCGCCGCAAGATCCTGCTCGGTCTCGAGGAGCTGCACGTTGAGCTGGGCGGTACTTGCGTCCCCAGAGATGGCGATCGCTTTGCGCTGCTGGAGGCGGGCAATGTCTTGCTCGATGACTTCCACACGCGCTTGCTCTTCTTGCCCAGCCGCGAGGTACTCCGCCGCCTTGGCCTGCCACTCCCGAAGCCGAGCGCGAAGCTCCTGCACCTTGCGCTCGACCTCGGTCAGCTCCGGCGACACCTCGGCAGCAGCGGGTTCTTCACCGAACCCTGGAAGCGGGCTTTGCTGCGCGACTGCCGGAGACGGGGCCAGCATGACCCAGAGCCACAGGCCAAGCGCCATCACGACGGACTGCTGACCGCTTCGCTCAATCATTTGGGCTTTCGAATTCGCACCAGACCCTCTTGTACTACCGAAGCGATGAGCGCCCCATCCTGAGAGTAGACGTGACCGAAGTTGAGCCCTCTGCCACCCGACGTTCGCGGGCTGTGGGTAACGTAGAGCATCCATTGGTCGGCGCGAAACGGCTCATGAAACCAAACGGCATGGTCGAGGCTAGCAATGATCAGCTTCTCGGTCAGGAAGCTGTGTCCGTGCTGGTTGAACGAGCCTTCCAGCAGGCCGTAGTCGCTTGCGTAAGCCAAGACCGCCTGGTGCATGACGGGATCGTCGCCTAGCGTGCCATTCGCCCGAAACCACATGCGCTGGATCCCAGCGCGCGGCTCGGGCTCCAGGAGGTCGACGTGGTCCACCTCGCGCCGCTGAATCGGTCGGTCGAGTGACAACAAGAACTCGATCGCCGGATGCTCCGACCGCTGCCGATAGGCGCGCAGGCGCTCTTCGTTGGTGGGAACTGTCTCCGGCGGTGGCGCATCGGGCATCGGTGTTTGATGCTCGAGCCCTTCCTCCGGCACCTGGAAGGAGACCGACATGTTGAAGATCGCTCGACCCTGCTGTTTGGCGACCACGCGCCGGGTCGCGAACGAGCGTCCATCGCGGATACGATCGACATGATAGATGATGGGCACTGAGGTATCGCCTTCGCGCAGGAAGTACCCGTGGAGCGAATGTGCGACGCGGCCTTCGACCGTCCGGCAAGCAGCGATGAGCGACTGAGCGGCGACGAGGCCACC
>CAZHPJ010000237.1:3538-5105 GCA_964534585.1 uncultured Sandaracinaceae bacterium
GGCGGCGGCAACGGTGGCACATCCGGGACTGGTGGAAGCGGCGGTGCCCAAACCTGTGAATCCGCATTGCTGTGCGGAACCCCCGCGGTCTGTTGTGCGGTGGGCGAGGAGTGCTTCAGTGGAGCGTGCGTTCCTCCGTGCGCGTCTGGCGTGCGATGCGGCGGTGATGGATCGGTTTGTTGTGCGGATGGAGACGTTTGCCTCGCCGGCGAGTGCGCGACACCCGGCGCCGCCTGCGCCGACAGTTTCGACTGCCCCGAAGGCGACTTCTGCGAACCGACCCTTTCTCAATGTCTGCCGCAGCCGACCGGCCCATTGTGTGAGCTGCGTCCCGAAGCGGTCACGTTCGAACCAAGCATCGAATGGCACTGGCAAGGCTGGAGCCAGGACAACCGCTACCGCCAAGTGCAATCGACTCCGGCGGTCGCCGACGTCGACGCCGACGGCCTTCCGGAAGTCGTTACAGTGGCCTACCGAGGCATCGGAAACAACATGCTCATCATGCTCAACGGCGAAGATGGCAGTGAGAATCTGATGATCCCCGACTCCACGTATAACGTCCGATGGGGAACCGGCGCGGCGGTTGGAAATCTAGATGCCGATGCGGAGCTCGAGATCGTCTTCATGACCAAAGCCCGAGACCTGGTCGTGATCGAGCACGACGGGGCAGAGAAATGGACCGCCGACGTGAGCGGCGGAGCGAAGCAAGGATATCCTGCACTCGCAAACCTGGATGAGGACCCTGAAGCTGAGGTCATCATCGGCGGCAAGTGGTTCGACAACGACGGAACCCTGATGCAGGACAAAGGTTGGATCGGCTGCAACGGGGAATGGTGCATCACTGCCGTCGCGGATTTCAATGACGACGGCAGGCTCGATATCGTCAGCGGCAATACCGTCTACAGCGCTGACGGAACCGTCATCTGGCAGAATACCGCCGCACCCGACGGATTCGTGGCGGTAGCGGACATGACCCGTGACGGGAAGCCGGACGTAATCAGCATCAGCAATGGAAACGCACGGGTCTTGAGCGGCATCGACGGCACAATCGTGTTTGGCCCGGTCCCGATCCCTGGTGGCGGAAAAGGCGGAGCCCCGACGGTGGCGGACTTCGACGGAGATGGGCGTCCTGAGTTCGCTGCGGCGGGCAAAGGGAACTACGCCGTGTACGATCTCGACTGCGTCGTTGGCGGTGATGCGGCGTTCTGCGGCACTGCCCGCACGGATGGGATCCTCTGGTCGATCGCGGTGCAAGATTTGTCTTCGAGCGTGACGGGCTCCAGCGTGTTCGACTTCGAGGGCGATGGAAAGGCCGAGGTCGTCTACAACGACGAATGCTACCTCTACATTCTGTCGGGCGAAGACGGCACGGAGCTTCTCAAGATGGCGAATTCTTCGCGTACGGCGGCGGAGTATCCGCTGATCGTCGACGTCGACGCGGATGGCAACTCTGAGTTCCTCGTGCCAGCGAACGACGACAAGATCGTCCGCGATGGTTGCGCGGTCGGTACACACGGCCTGATCGCGTTTGGCGACACGAACGACAAGTGGGTACGGACGCGGCAGG
>CAZHPJ010000238.1:0-5076 GCA_964534585.1 uncultured Sandaracinaceae bacterium
GGTGACGATGTCCCCCAAGACCTGTTTGACGAGGTCGCGAATGCTGTTCTGGTCTTCGGTAAATGAAAAATCCATGTCGATCTCGTCAGCGTCGTCTGAGCCGGGGCATGCGCAGCCCCGCCTGGCAAATGATATCTCGTTGGATCTCGTTGGTGCCGCCTCCAAACGTCAGCACCAACGACATTCGGTAGTACTTCTCGAGCCGGCCGCGAAGGAGCACGCCCTCGGAGCTGGGGTGCAGCACGCCCGCAGCGCCATGAACCTCCATGAGCAGCCGCGACCCCTCGACGTAGAACTCGGAGCCGAAGACCTTGATCGCGGACGCGTCGGCCGGCGAAAGGGTGTCTTGGGCGATGCCCCAGGCTTGCTGCCAATTGAGCAGCTTGAGAACTTCGAGCTTCGCGTAGACGCGCGCGAGGTTCGTCTTCACCCACGGCAGGTCGATGATCATGCCTCCATCGCCGTTGGGCGTCGTCTTGGCCCATTCGATGGTCTCGGTGCAGATCTTCTCGAGTGGCCCGACGGAGCATAGTGCGACCCGCTCGTGATTGAGCTGGGTCGTGATCAAGTGCCAGCCTTTGTTTTCCTCGCCCACGAGGTTCCCGACCGGGACCCGCACGTTGTCGTAGTAGCACGCGTGCACGTTGTTTTCCCCGAGTGCGTGCATCGGCGTGATCTGAACACCTTCCGCATCCGCGGGCACGATGATGATCGAGATGCCCTTGTGCGGCGGCGCGCCGGGGTCGGTTCGACAGGCTAGCCACATGTAGTCGGCGTGGTCCGCCAGGCTCGTCCAAATCTTCTGGCCGTTGATCACGTACTCGCCGCCGTCTCGGACGGCGCTCGTCGTGAGTGACGCGAGATCAGTGCCGGAGGCGGGCTCGGTGTAGCCGATCGAGAAGTGACACTTGCCCTCGAGGATCTTGGGAGGGTACTTGGCCTTCTGCTCGTCGGTGCCGAACTTGAGGAGGGTCGGCCCAACCGTGTTGAGCGTGAGGATGGGAATCGGAAAACCCGCGCGCTGCACCTCGTCGAAAAAGATGAACTGCTCGATCGGACCGCGGCCCTGCCCGCCATGTTCCTTCGGCCAGCCGATACCCAGCCAGCCGTCGGTGCCCAGCTGCTGCATCGCCTCGTGGTAGAGGGGCCCCCCACCCTCGGCTTCGTCGAGCTCGGCAAGGAGCTCGTCGGTGATCAGTCGATCGAAATAGGTGCGCAGCTCGTCGCGCAGCGCTTTTTGCTCGGGGGTGTAGTCGAAATACATGGCCTCACGCTTACCGGCACGATAGCCGGAGTGAAACGTGTTCTAGTTTGACAGGCTCGCAATGCAAGCCGACTCGCCTAACAGCCAGGAAACCACCCACGAAAAAAGGCCGACTCAAGCGAGCCGGCCTTTTGCTTCGCAGCACGAGACACGAAATTGTGACGTACTAGTAGCCCTACTTGGTCTTGGCGTCGTCCTTAGCCGTACCGGCAGCGGCCTTCACATCGGCGGCGGCCGTTTCGGCGGCTGCCTTCGCATCGCCCGCCACGGCCTTCGCCTCTTCGACGACTTCCTGCACAGCTTCCTTGGCTTCCTCGACAGCCTCCTTCGCGGCTTCCTTAGTTGCCTCGACGGCCTCCTCGGCCTTGTCGACCGCGTCCTCTGCAGCCTCACCAGCAGCCTCCGCCGCTGCCTGGGCCTCATCCGCAGCCTTGTCGGCCGCTTCCGCAGCTTCCCCGGCGCTGTCCTCGGCTTTCTTGCAAGCCATCATCGCCCCGCAGATCGCGAGAACCAGCCCCAATCGAAAAACGTTTTTGGTCATAGTGCCTCTCCCCGGTTGAGGATGCGGGGCACACCACACTACGCTGACACTCCCCGCTCCACGCGGTGCAGCTAACGGTTTCGTGCGATCGCGTCAAACCCGAGCCGTACACGAAGACACTTGATCGACCGAGTGCGTTCGATTGTCATTGGCGGCTCCAAACGGGTGAGGCAGTCGTGTAACATAGCGCAAGCATGGAGGAAGACGTTCGGTCTCGAGGCCGCCTTTTTCCGTTCAGAAGGTATTGCTGCAAATTGAACGTTAGGTCCGGTCCAATTGTCATTTTGTGTCAGCCATTTGCTGGCGACATGGTTTGCTCGCGTTATCGAACATCGGTCTTCTCGCCGATCGCTCCGACTGCTACTGCTTCGACGGCCATGAAGCGAATCGGGGTGGGCATCGCGGGTTTGCTATTGGTCGTTGCGGCAGGTTGTGCCCGAGGCGCACCCGAAGAACAGGTCCGACTCGATGCTCCAAGCGAGTCACAATACGTCGACAACGCCGACCGCCTGACCGACGGACAGCAGGCACTCGAAGGCGCCCCTTGGCAGTCGGAAGCGGCGGCCCGGTTCCGTCGAGGCGGCGCGTACGCAATCTTCGACCTCGGCAAGGTGACACCGATCGAGGCGGCGTACGTTCAAGGGGACAACAACGACCAATTCATCATCGAAATCTCTGAGGACGGGACCCACTTCACCACGCTCTGGCGAGCGCCTGCGGTAGGCACGCAAGGGCTCCGCGCTCGGTGGGCGAGCGGGCTCGGTGCAAGCGCGCGCTTCGTGCGGCTCAGCGCGATCGGCGGCGATTCGTGGGTTAGCGTCAGCGAGCTCCAACTCTTTTCCGCGACGCCCGCGGTCTGGCCGCCACGGGTCTCTCCGCGAATTGAGATGAGCTCGCCGGTGTTGGCGCGACTCGGGTTGCTCTTGTTCGGAGTGATGGCTGTCTCGGCGGTGCTCTTTCACCGGCGCCGATCCCGGAATCTGCTCTCGAACCTACTGTGGGCAGCGACTGCGCTTTGCGCAGTGGTCACTACCTATTTGGTTTTCGTCGTGTGGCCCGTCGAGGCGAGCGTGATCAACGTGTCGCGCGCCGTGTCGGCGGCTGTAGCATGTGCGGTGGTGCTCCGGCTCGGCTTGCGTCCGGAGCACGCACGCAGGGGAATCCTAACCCTCCTCCTCGCCTCCATGGCGCTCCTGTCGATGCTGACTTTCTACAACTACGGCTATCCGCAGTTCAACGACGTCGCGGGAAGAAAGCCGTCGTACGTCCACACTTGGGACATGCGCGTGTATTTCCCGGCCGTGAAGTACTTCGATGAGCTCGGCTACGACGGTGTGTACCTCGCGAGCGTGAAGGCGTACGCCGACGACGAGCTTGGCGGATCGTTAGACCGAATCGAGCATACGCGGCTTCGAGACCTGCGGAACTACAAGATGCGACGTGTTTCCGAAGTGGCAGAGGATATCCACGCCGTGAAGGATCGCTTTTCTCCGGAGCGATGGACCGAGTTCAAGAAAGACATGTCCTACTTTTGGAAGACGATGGGACGGCGGGACTATTTGCAAAGCCTCCGCGACCATGGAGGCAATGCCACCCCTGCATGGCTATTCGTCGCGTCCCTCATCTACGGCTCGGCCGAGGCCAACGAATCTACGTTTCTATGGGCCGCGATGCTGGACCCGCTCCTGATGCTGATCTTCTTCGTCGTGGCGTGGCGAACGTTCGGACTGCGTGCGGCGCTGGTCTGCCTGGTCGCTTACGGGGCAACGACCATCTATCAGTTCGGAAGTAATTGGGGGGGCTCCACGCTCCGAAACGACTGGATGGTCTTGCTCGGGCTCGGAGTATGCGCGCTCAAATCACGGCGCTTGTTCCTTGCGGGCTTGCTCCTCGGTTGGAGCGCCATGATTCGAGCGTTCCCCGTGCTCGCGCTCGTGTTCTTGGCGGCACCGATTGCTTGGAAGCTGGTTGCAGCCTCCCGCAAACGTCGAGGCGGCTCGCACGACGACGGGCGTCCTGTCTTGCAACTGCTTCCGCTGCTCGAGATTGGAGCTGGGGTCGCGGTGGTGGTCCTGGCTCTGGGGGGGTTGTCCGCCAACAAGTTTGGCTGGGAAGAGTCGTGGGGCTCATGGTCACAAAAAATCTCGATGCACGCCAACGACCCCAACGTCAATCACGTGGGGCTCACCGCGTCGCTGGGCTACGACTCCGACAACCTCTGGCACAACCTTCGCGCGCGAGGGGAGGACCCGGAGCAGTGGGGACCGTTGACCGCGCAAACGATGAAGGACCGACGGTGGCTCATCATCGCGGGCATGCTGTTGTACACGTTGCTCGGGTTACTCGCCTGCAGGGGATCGAGGCTCTCCGACGCAGCCGTGATCGGGACCATGATGATCCCGATCTATTTCTATCCCTCGAACTACTACCTCCACATCTTGTTCATCTGGCCGTTGCTTTTCGCCGCTCGGAGTGGGCCAGATGGAGATAGGGATTGGTCACTGATCGCCGCAACCGTCCTCGGGTTCTGCTCGCTGCAGTGGTTCGGATGGCTCATTCCCGGTAACTACGGGCAGTTCCTCTTGTGGAGCGGCATGTTGCTCGGGTTGATCGCCATCTTGCTCGTCATCGCGAGCGCGGCGAACAAGCGGGAGGCTATGTCCGAAACTGCTTGAAGTCGGGTGGGCGCCTCTCCATGAACGCGGAGAAGGCCTCCATGTTGGCGGGTGATCCCATCAACTTGCTGAAGCCCTCCGTCTCGAGCTTGCGCGCGAGCGCCACCCCGTCGCCGCGCGTTGCTTTCATGATGCGCTTAATTGCGACTAGGGAATCGATCGGCCACTGCGCTATCTCACGCGCCTTTTCGAGAGCCTTGGGCAAGAGCTCCTCGTCGGGATGAATCCGCGTAGCGATCCCGTACTCGAGCGCCTTGTCGGCGCCGAAGAGCTCCGCAGTGAACAGCAACTCCGCCGCTTGTTTGTAGCCGATGGTCGCGGGCCCCATGTACGCGGCAGCCGCTTCAGTCACGAGGCCCAGGCTGGCGAACGGGAAGCGCATCTTCGCACTCTGCCCGAGGTAGACGACGTCAGCATGAAAGAGCACGGTCGCGCCAAAGCCAATCGCGCACCCCTTAGCCGCACAAACCAACGGCTTATCGAACGCACAGATCGCGTCCATCATCAGCTCGAAAGGCCTCTCACCGTCCTGACTCATGTCGATGGCCGAAAGGTCGAGTCCCGAGCTGAAGTCATCCCCCGCACCAGTGAGCAAC
>CAZHPJ010000239.1:0-5076 GCA_964534585.1 uncultured Sandaracinaceae bacterium
GGTGCGTAGAGATACGTGTTCGCTCCGACATCGGACAGAAACTCGATGAGCCCACTGCGCTGCTCGAAGCTGTACGGCGGACCGTAGAACCCTTCGACGACCCCGTACCACTGGCTTTGCGAACCCCCTGACTGGTCCGACGCGCTGCAAGCGCCGCAAAGCCAAACAATCGAAACCGTGACCGCAAGGCGCGTGAGAGCACGAACAGAAGACACGGCGCCCATCATACGACACATCGAGCTTGAAGGCAGCACTGTGCCTGGAGTATCGACGGGTGCTAGGAGGGCACTGAGACGATGCCGGGCAAGATTCTCGTATACGGATCCTATGGGTATACCGGCGACTTGATCGCGCGGTTCGCGAAGGAAGCGAGCGTCGACGTCGTCCTGTCCGGGCGCAATGCAGACCGGCTTCGTGAGCAAGCGGAGCGCTACGGCTTCGGCTCCGTGCCCGCAGATCTTTCGGACCCAGAATCGATTCGAAACGCCCTTCGCGATGCGGACGTGGTGATTCATTGCGCGGGGCCGTTTGCGCACACGTACAAAGCCATGGCGCAAGCATGTCTCGACACCGGCACGCACTACACCGACATCACCGGGGAGGCCGAGGTTTATGAAGGCCTTTGGGCGATGGACGACGACGCGAAGCGCGCAGGCATCATGTTGCTGCCGGGAACGGGATTCGATGTCGTCCCTTCCGATTGTCTCGCCGCGCATCTGAAGTCGCGCTGCCCCGATGCCACGCACCTCGAGCTTGCCTTTCGTAGCCGGGGCGGTGGAGTCTCGCACGGCACCGCAAAAACGATGGCCGAGAACCTGCACCGCGGCGGTCTCGTTCGCAGAGATGGCGAGTTGACGCAGGTCCCAACGGCGTGGAAGACGCGCATGATCGACTTCGGCGACGGCCGGCCGGCTCACTGCATGTCGATCCCGTGGGGTGACGTCGTCACCGCCTACAAGAGCACGGGAATCCCGAACATCATGGTCTACATGGGTTTCCCAAAGGGAACGGCGCAAATGTTGCGGCTCGCGCGTCCAGTGCTGCCGCTCCTCGGCACACGCCCCGTACAAAACATGATGAAGAAACGAATCGACGCTGCCCCCGCAGGACCGGACGACGAAGCTCGCGGGACCGCGCACAACGAGCTCTGGGGCGAGGCAAGAGCAGCAGACGGCCGGACCGCCGTGTCTCGTCTACGCACGCCCGAGGGCTATACCTTGACCGCGCGCATGGCCTTGGACATCGCCAGAAAAATTTGCGCCAGCCGGCACACTCCGGGGTTTCAAACCCCGTCCATGGCTTATGGCAAAGACCTGATCCTGGAGCTGCCAGGCACCGAACGGTTCGACGACTAAGCCGGGCGCGCCCTACTCACCTCAAGCGACGCTCTCAAACCCGCGTAGCCTTTCGACGAGGTGCGGGCGCGTTCGCACTCCCAACTTGCGCATGGCCGATCTCAGGTTGGATGAGACCGCTGGCTGGCCGATGCCTAAGCGATAGCTGATCAACTTGTTGCTCTCGCCGAGGGCGACATAGGCGCAGACTTGACTCTCTCGCTCGGTGAGGCCGCGGGGGTCTTTCAGGCGGGGTGGATTGAGATGCGCCAACATGTAGCGCCGCCCATCGCTATCGAACCAGTCGACCAGGGACCAGCGGCCTTCAACGAGACCTTTCCAGAGCTCGAGAGCTTGAGTCGGATCGTTTTTGCGCAGGCGTCCGCGCGCGCGGTCGATTCGGATGGCAGCCTCACGCAGGAAGTCGCTAGCACCCTCGTCCCTAGCGCGGCCGACGGCGTCCGTGACCTCGAATTTCTTGGGATCGAGCACGGCCTCGGCATGGCGCGGGAGTGAGCTGCTTTCCTCCGGCGCTTCGCGCTCCGCATCGAGACCTTGTCGCAGCCGAAAGCCGGACACGAGGTGGGCGCCTACCATCTGCCAGAACTCCCGATCCCGGCCGGACAATTTCGTGACTTCTGGAAGCGGCACGGTGAGGCTCATACCGACACCGTTCGGATCGACGGCAGTGAGCGCCAGTATGTCCTTGGCGCCGGCGAGCTGCCGTTGGAACTCCTCGAGCGGCGCCACCCCGCCAGGAAAGCGGGCGACTGTTTCCGACAGCGTCGTCACCACCCCCGATCGATTGATCTCTCTCAGGACTTCCTCGTTTGCCAGGGTCGACAACCTCAGCACCCGCTCCGTCAGATCAGGTGGGCCAGCCAACTGGTAGAACTTGGTAGGAAACGGAATCCCACCCTCGGGCGGGCGCTTGTAGGTCGTGCCGACCACACCGTAGCCGTGGTCGAGCAACGGCAACCCGATCTCGAGCAACGACGGGACCCAGTGGCCCTTCTCGACATCGAGGTCGTATACGAACTCGACCAAGTCGATGACGATGGAGCTGACAGGGTTCACTCGAAGTCCCCTCCTACATCCGATACGTAAACGCGATACTCAGGGCGAGCGCGTTGGACTTGTATTCGCCCGGTGTCCCGTTGACCGACGGCTGGCTCACATTTTCCTTGGCGAACGTGTAGACCACGCCTAGGCCGAGCTCGAAGCTCGAGATGTCGAAGCCGACGCCACCGGTGACCGCTTGGAGAATGCCCGGGGTGGGGAAAAAGGGCCCCGAAGTCGCTTTGGGCACTGCCGAGTTGCCGACTACGTAGCCGAGACGCAGCGTGAACAAGGGCGAAAAGCGATACTCACCGCCGAGCTGGGCGGTAACGGTGTTGTTCCAGTCGAGGCGCACCGTCTGCTCGACGTCGCCGCCTGGTAGCTCGAGAATCGAGGTCGCCTGGTCGTGCGACTGCGCATAGAGCTGAAGCTTCACATCGAGCGCGAGCACTAGCGCGTCGTTCACCAAGCCTACTGCGGTCCCCAGCTTGAATGAATGAGGCAGCCACCACTCCGAGCGTGTGTTTATGCTCGTTCCTGCAAGCGTGGTCGTTCCATCGATGTCGATGTTGATTCGCGAGCGGTAGGTGAACGCGAGCCGGAGGGCGTCGATCGGCTGATAAAAAATGCCTACGTGGAAGCCGAGAAAGCCGACTCCTTTCTGACTCTGCTCCAAACGTCCCCCGGTCGTCGGATCGATGACGTCGGAGTTCTGGAACGCGAGCGCCACACGGGCGGCGACGCCCACGGAGAGACCGTCGATGATGCGAATCGAGATCGGAGCCGTGAGCTCCATGAGCGCGACGCTGAGGTCCAAGTCTTCGCCGTTCACCGCTGCGACGTCCCGGAACTGACTCCCTATTCCACCGGTCGCGTACACGCCAAGACCGAGGACGATGCGGTCTTGCACCCGGTAGCCCCCGCCGATCAAGAACAAGGGCGCAAAGCCCCGGGTGCTCTTCTCTTCGCTGCCCGGACCCGCAAACGGCGCACTCACCTGGGCAAAGGCAGGGGTGAAGGTGAGCGTCACCGCGCCCCGCTCGTACATCTCCATGTTCGCCGGGTTGTGGAAGACGGCGGCGCCGCTATCGATGAACGCGACGCCGGCGCCGCCCATCGCCGCAGACCGTGCGTCGTAAAGTGCGGGGGCTTCCTGGTCGGCCGACGCGTGGGCCGCGTGGAACATGCATGCGCTGACAACGGCGAGTGATAACAGGCCGATCGAGCGGGGCTGGAGACAGAGCTTGGTCTGGCGCACGGGACATCCTTCCCAGTGTCGTGCAGAACCTGGGCGCCGTGTACCATGAAATGACGCGATAGTCACGGAATTTCCTGGCCGTGCTCGGGGCCCCACTGTCGCGCGTCATCTCCCAAAGACGGTAAAGTCCTCCTTTTCACACCGGCGACATGGCGCTACAGCGTTCTACCCATGCTGTTTCTCACGGCGGTTGGAGCCCTCAGCGGCCTCACGATCATCCTGGCCACGGCCTTGGTCGTGGCTAACAAGAAGCTCTATGTGTACGAGGATCCACGCATCGATGTGGTGGAGGAGATGCTTCCTCACACCAACTGCGGTGCGTGCGGCTTCCCCGGGTGTCGCCCTTTTGCGGAAGCCCTGACCACGGGCGAGGCCCTGCCGGGCAAGTGCACGGTGAGCTCCGACGGCCAGAGGGAGGAGATCGCAAATTTCCTGGGAGTCGACGTGGGAGCGGAGGAAAAAGTGGTGGCACGGCTGGCATGCGCCGGCGGCACCAACGTGGCCCGCAACCACGCCAGGTACCACGGCCACCAAACCTGCCGCTCCGCCGCTCGGGTAGCGGGAGGCGGCAAAGGCTGCTTCTGGGGCTGCCTGGGTCTCAGCGACTGCTACGAGGTCTGCGACTTCGACGCCATACACATGAACGCACACAACCTGCCGGTGGTCGACGAGGCGAAGTGCACCGCCTGCGGGGACTGCGTCGAGGTCTGCCCCAAGGATCTGTTCTCCCTCCACAAGGAGAGCCATCGCCTGTGGGTTGCCTGTAGCTCCCTCGAAGCTGGCGACGAAATCCTGGAGGACTGTGAGGTGGCATGTACCGCCTGCGCTCGCTGCGAGATGGATGCTCCCGGAGGTCTCATCGCCATGAAGAAGAACCTTCCGGTGGTGGACTACAGCAGGAAACACGACACGCGGGCTCCGATTGAACGGTGCCCCACAGGCGCTATCGTCTGGATCGATCCCAAGGCTGGGCCGGTGAAGGGCCCGGCCGCCAAAAAGATCGTTCGCAAGGGCACGCTTCGCGACGCCCCGACCTAGATACCAGAGCCAACGCCCGATAGGTGGTTTCGATGTCCGCGCTATTCTTCGGCAAAAAGAACAAGAACCACGGGAAAAAGGGGGACGCCAAGTTCAAGTACCCCGGTTCCCGTGCCGCACTGGATGGCAACACGGCCGTCATCATGTGTGAGCGCGAATCGACCGATGCTGCCGGCGCCTACCCGATCACCCCCTCGACTCAGATGGGCGAGTTCTGGGCCGAGGCCGCTGCGGCCGGACACATCAACATCTCCGGGCGTCCTCTGATCTTCATCGAGCCCGAGGGCGAGCACGCCGCCGCCGCGGTCACCGCCGGCATGTCCATGACCGGCATGCGTGCGGCGAACTTCTCGTCCGGCCAGGGTATCGCGTACATGCACGAGTCGC
>CAZHPJ010000240.1:0-5047 GCA_964534585.1 uncultured Sandaracinaceae bacterium
GAATATCCAAACCCACGGAGAACATCAGCGAGACGTTCAGGGCCTGCACTGCCAGATTCTGGATCGCGTCTCCGTCGATCACGCGTCTAGCTCCGAGCAACGGTCCCAGTACGACCCGCACCCCATCTTGCCCGTCAGCACGTCACGACTCCTCCCAGGCTGGAGCTACACACTGTAGCTCCATTGGAGGCTAGGGGAATAGAACAAAGGTTGAAGTCGTGAGCCCGGGTCTCAGGTCCTGTTCCAAGATCAGTTGATCGTCGTGGGTGGTTTAACGATGGCGGCGGCTGTCCTAGTCATGGTGATGGTGACCACTGTCACTGTCACTGTCGTCATCGTCATCGTCGTCGTCATCTAGTGGTGGCCCAACGTGAAGCACGCGCATCATCTCGTGATCCTCGTGCGACAAGATGTGGCAGTGCCAGACGTACCGTCCCGGCTTGTCGAAAGTCGCTTTGATCCTGGTGATCTGGTTCGGCAGCGCGCTGACCATGTCCTTTGGCGCGTTCTCGACATACTCGCCCATCGGAGGAACGAGCAGCCCTCGGGTGAGGTTCACGAGCCGGAAGCCGCTCCCGAGCGCGCCGTTGTGCTGCACTACGGCTTGCGTCGCCAAGTAGGTGCCGTCGCCGAATGGCACGGCGTGCAGGGCGTTGGGTATGGCACGATTGTCCGCCGTGGTGTGACGGTCCCACACGATCTCGAGGCGCTCGAGCACGTCGAAGTGCACCAGATGCAAATGCATCGGGTGAGCGTCCGGCGTTGCGTTCCAGATCTCCCACTCCTCGGTGTCCCCGAGCTTTGGGTTCTCGGTAGTCGGGCTGTGCCAGGCCATCGAGCCCTCCATGGGACCGACGAGACCAGCGTTTGCGTACGTCGGCGTGCTCGGCCAGTTGATCGGATTGCCGTCGTAGTCGGTTGCCGGCTCCGCCGTACCCAACAGGGGCTGTAGACGTCCGTACTCATCCTTGCCCTCGAAGAGTGCAACCTTGCGGCGTCGATCGACGACCTTGTTGTTCTTTTGGTAAGGACCCACCAAGGCTCCGTCAAAATTGTCTGCGACGTTCGAGCTCTGGGCTCTGACGTCGAAGGCCATGATCCGATCGGTTTGGCGGTCCGGGAAGAAGTCCGCTGCAGTGAGCGCATCGCCGTAGTCACCGCCAAACGGCGCATCGCCACCGATGTTCTCCAGGATCACGCGCGTGTTCATGGAGACTTGCGAGAAGTCGAAGACGATGTCGTATCGGCCGCCGGGCTCGAACACCAGGGTGTCGATCTGAGTGGGGTTCGACGCGAGGCCCTGGTCGCTGCCAATCACGTAGAACGGCAAGGCAGGCCCGGCGTTGGTCAAGTCGGTGTCCCCCATCGGAACGGAGCGGAACCTCAGCACCATGAAACGCGAGTCGCATCCATTGATAAGGTGCATGCGGTAGTTGCGGGGCTCGACATCCGTCTTCGGCCAAATCTTTCCGTTGACTACCATGTGGTCGCCGAAGAACTCGGCCAACGCCGAAGGACCTCCGGCGATCGGCGGCATCGCGTTCTCACCCGTGATGAAGTCGTCCCAGAAGGGGTCGCCGTCGAAAGCAGGGTAGAAGAGCTCGCCAGTGTCTTTGAACATGCGGTCTTGAATCGCGTAGGCCAGCTCGTACGGGTAGGCGGGTAGGCCGAGCGGATTATCTGGCGCTCCGGTGTCGTCATCGTCGCGAACGAAGTAAAAGCCCGCCATTCCCGCGTACACGTTGAGTCGGGTCAAGCCGAGCGCGTGGTCGTGGTACCAGAGGTTTCCTGCAGGTTGGTCATTGAGATAGACGTATTTTTTCTCGACCCATTGCGGGCCGCGAATCTCGTAACCGGGGCTGAAGAAGAACTCGGGGTTTCCATCGAATTGATAGTCGCTGTGGCCGCCGTGCAGGTGCATGACGAGCGGCGTGCCATCCTTGTCGATGCTGAAGGTTTCATAGCCGTGCAAGCTGTACGCCCAGTGAAGGGAGGTATCGACCACCGACGTGCCATTTAGGCCAGTGATCAAGTACGGCTGATTGTTCAGTCTGTTCTCCCACTTCACCTCGAGCGCCTCGCCGCTCCGAACCTCGAACGTGCGGCCGGGCCAGGTGTAGAGCTTGTCGCTGCCGTAGCCCCAGAGTGGTGTCGACAATCGGTTGCCCATGGCATCGATCAGCCCGGTCTCTTGTACGGTCGGTCCGACGGCGACTTTGATCTTTCCCTTGCTCGTGTCGTAGATGAATCCTGGATTGAGAGCGTTGGGAACGAGCTCCGTGAACTTGGGTTGGGCGGCTGGGTCGGACAGACCAGCTATCAGTCCCTGTGCACGAGCCTTCGCAACCCAGCGAGAAAAAGGCAGCGCAACGGTCACGCCCGCCGCACCGCTCAACTTGAGAAAATCTCGCCGTTGAAAGGCCAAGGCCGGCGCGCCCGCGCCTCTACCAGTTGGCGTCTTCTTTGCGGTCGACATGTCGGTTCTCCTTTGCTTGGCAGACGAAATGGGGAACCGATAACAACACAATTTGTGACGTGTGTAAGTAACTTCTCTACGGAGGAGTGCATGGAAATCGACAAATTAATTCTGCATCGCACCGCGACGCATGTTCTGCGTCACGAAGGCGATTGACACTAACTTTTTGCGTCACTTGATCGCTTGCGATCTAGTTCGCGACGTGTTGCGTGACTCGCCCTCAGCGGAGCGAATCAGGATTGCCGAGCAGGTCGACAAGCTCCTGACAGAGCGTGGCAGCCTGGATGCCGTCGACAACGCGGTGGTCGAACGTGGCGCAGAGCTTCATGGTGGGCCGGACGCCGAGCTCGCCGTCTTCCCCCACCCATGGGCGCTGACGAATGCGGGTCAGAAGCACGTCGACCATGATGCGACCGATGGGCGTCAGCGGCGCGTAGGCCTCATCGACGCCGTGCATGCCGAGACTGGTCACCATCCCGGTGCCGAAAAGATCCACGGGCAGGCCGAGGCTCGACAAGTCGATGTGTAGCTCGTTCATCGAGAGACTCGCCAGCGAAAGGAACGGCCGCATCATCCACCAGGGGAGCTTGTCCATGAGCTCCTTGGTTTCGCGGAACTTTGGGTCGTCGTCGTTGCGGATACGTTGCCCTGCCTCGATCACGTCTATCGCGAGCTGCCGCAGCGGCAGCTTGTCGGCTGCGGTGAGCCGGTGCGCCGAAAGATCGCGTCCACCGGCGCCCGCGATCAGCACGGTGATATCCACAGTGTCGCGCTGCTCGAGCTTGCCCCAAAACCGCACCTTGGCGTTGGTCTCTGGGTGGCGCGCGATGGCAACGGCCAGCGCCTTGGCCACCAGGTGCGTAACCGTGACCTGCACTCCCCACTCTTCGCGAACCTGGTCGACGAAAGCCAGCGCTGGTTGCATGTCGATCTCCGTCGCGCCGTAGATGGTGGGGTCCTTGGGCCGACGCCATTGGGCGGCCGCCCAGCGATGGAAGATGGAGGGGTTTTCATAGGCCTTGAAGTTCATATCGCTCCCCTATCTACGTTGAGACCGAGATCGGCCATGAGCTTGGACGCAGCTATCACATCCTCCCGCTGCAGCGGATCGATCTCGGCATAGGCGTACGTCGACGCGTACAACTCGTGCTTGGCTGTCGCCAGCCGATGAAAGGGCTTGAGCCGAACTTGGGGCACTCGGCCGCACCGACCGAGCCAGGCTGCGATCTCGCTGAGGTCCTCCTCGGTGTCGTTGAAGCCAGGAACCAGCGTCAGGTGAACCTGAAGCTCCACGTCCCGCTCGAGCAACGCCGCCAGGTTTCGGAGGATCAGGGGTGAGCCCGGCGCCAGGACGCTCTTCAGTTTCTCGACGTTGACGTGCTTGAGGTCGTACAGGACCAAGTCGGCTGCTTGCGACAAAGGGACGACTTGTTTTGGCGACCAGAAGCCGCCCGTCTCGACGGCGACGTGAACCCCGTTGGCACGGAGCAGAGCGGCCGTCTCGAAGACAAAGTCGGCCTGGACCATCGGCTCGCCGCCGGAGAAGGTCACGCCACCGCCCGTGCCCAAGAAGAAGTCGCGGTCCGCCAGTACCTCGTCGACAATTTCCTGCGGTGTGACGTCCTGGCCGATCAGCTTGCGCGCCTGCGTCGGGCAGGCGTCGACGCAGGCTCCCGTCAGCTCGCAGCCGTCACGCCACACGTCGTTGCCCAGCGGCCAGTCCCGAGGGCAGGCCTGCTGGCAGCGTCCACAGCCAATGCACTTCTGCGCGGAGAAGCTCAATTGGACGAACGACCCAATGCCCTCCGGGTTGTGGCACCAGGGGCAGTCGAGATGACAACCTTTCAAGAACACGACGGTGCGCAGGCCCGGTCCGTCATCGATGCGCCCGGCGGACACGTCAAACACCCGACCGGTTACCGTGGGTCGGGCCGAAGAGGTCATTAGTATTGAGCCCTCGCGATGATGTCCTCCTGAATCGAAGGACCGAGATCCGTAAAGCAGGCAGAGTAGCCCGACACCTTGACGATGAGGTCGAGGTAGCGCTCCGGATGCTGCTGCGCCTCGCGCAGCGTCTCGGTGGACACCACATTGGGCTGCAAGTGCATCCCACCCAACTCGAAGTAGGTCAACAGCATGGCCGTGAAGGTCTCGAGTCCGTTGTCGCTCTCGATGAAGCGCGGGTGGAAGCGCAGGTTGAGCGCCACGCCCGACGAGATGTGCGCTGGCGGCAGCTTCGCAGCCGTTCGCATGGGCCCCTGCGGACCCTGTGGCGCCGGTGACAAGTTGCTCGCCGACACTCCGTTCGAGATGGGCAGCTCGCGGACCCGGCCGTCGGTCGTCGCGCCGAGCAGGAATCCGTCGATCACGTGGTTGCCCAGCGAGAAATAGGCAGCGCGAAACCGTCCACCGCGCTCGTTGCGCTTCGTCGAGAGGTACTCGTGAATCCGGGCGACGACGCGCAGCGCCAACGCATCGGCCTCGGCGTTGCCCGAGCCATACTTCGGCTCCATGTGAAGGATGCGCTGGCGCAGCACCTCGTGCCCCTCGTAGTTGCTCAGCACGATCTCC
>CAZHPJ010000241.1:0-5045 GCA_964534585.1 uncultured Sandaracinaceae bacterium
GGGATTGTCAAAGCTTCCCGTCTACAATGACAATATTGACAACGTCGTTGGCGTTGTTTTTGCATACGACCTGTTCAGGCACCCGAAGTCGGTGAACGACATGATTCGCGACGTGCGATTTGTGCCCGAGACTAAGAAGTCGAGAGCCTTACTAACTGAATTCCTTGAAGACAATGTCTCGATTGCGATCGTCATCGACGAGTATCCACGTGCCGGAGCGTTCCACCACCGGCCGCTCTTTGGCAAAGTACAGCGGCACGACCGGGATTTCCTCGAGCCAGACGTAGAGCCAAACGTCGAGCTCCGTCCAGTTGCTCAACGGGAAGACACGAACGTTTTCCCCCTTCTTGATCTTCGCGTTGTAGATGTTCCAGAGCTCCGGGCGCTGATTCTTCGGGTCCCACTGGTGGTGCTTGTCGCGGAACGAAAAGATGCGCTCCTTAGCGCGCGACTTCTCTTCGTCACGACGCGCTCCGCCAAACGCGCAGTCGAACTCGTACTTCGTGAGCGCTTGTTTCAGGCCGTCCGTCTTCATGACGTCGGTGTACTTCTTGCTGCCGAAGTCGAAGGGGTTCATCCCCATCGCGACGCCCTCGGCGTTGGTGTGCTTGATCAGCTCACTCTTGAGATTGGCCTCGATTTTATCCCGGTAGCGATACATGTCCTGGAACTTCCAGGTCGTGTCGACATGCAGGAGCGGGAAGGGCAGAGGACCCGGCGAGAACGCCTTCTCCGCCAAACGAAGCATGACCGAGGAGTCCTTGCCAACCGAGTACATCATGACGGGGTTGTCAAACTCGGCCGCAGCCTCGCGGATGATTTGAATGCTCTCTGCCTCGAGTTGGCGGAGCTGGCTTAGCTTGCGCTCGCTTGATTGCACTGGCGGTTCCTGGGGCAGTCCTCGTTCGGACGCCACTCTATACGCGAGTTCCGTGTGAGTTCAATGCCCAACCACCTTCAGAAAAGCGGTGCAGCCGAGCTCATGCTAAGAACGAACCGCGGAACATGTCGGCTATCGTGTGGATGGATATGGAGATGTCGGGGCTCGAGCCCGAGACCGATCGAATCTTGGAGGTCGCGGTTTTGGTCACGGACGCCGATCTCAATGTCGTCGCTGAAGGGCCCAACTTGGTTCTGCATCAGCCCGATGAAGTGCTCGAGGCGATGGACGAGTGGAACACCACCCATCATGGACAGTCGGGCCTCATCAAGCGCGTGCGTGCATCTACCATCGATGAGTCACAAACGTCTGAGGCGCTCCTCGCTTTTTTCGCGGAGCACACCAAGAAGAAGAAGGCGCCACTCGCAGGCAACTCGATTCATCAAGATCGACGCTTTGTCGCTCGCTACCTTCCCGATGTCGAAGACTGGCTCCACTACCGCAACGTCGATGTGTCGACGCTCAAAGAGCTCGCGCGGCGGTGGTACCCAAAGCGCTACGGCGCGCGCCCGACCAAGAAGGGCAGCCATCGCGCAATGGACGATCTGATGGAGTCGCTCGAAGAGCTCAAGTACTACAGGAAGGCGCTGTTCCTTCCTCCGGAGTCATGAGGCTCGCCGCACTCGTGTTGATGGCGGTCGTCGGCTGTGCGGGGGCGGCCAAGCCGGAGCCTCAGACCGCGGAGTCCATCGTTCGTTCCCAATCCACGCCGCGTACCCTGATCGACGCGGCAACGGGGAAGTCGATCGAGGTCGAAGCCTTCCTTGCAACGCTCCGCACCAAGAAGGTCGTATACGTCGGCGAGCGTCACGACCAACCCGCAGATCATGGGGTGCAGTACGTGATCCTTCGGCTGCTGCATCGGGACGAGGCGTCCCTCGCGATTGGCATGGAGATGTTTCAGACGCCGTTCCAGGAACCGCTGACGCAATGGAGCGCCGGGCTCATCGACGAGGCCGTGCTGCGCCGAGACACCGAGTACGACGAACGCTGGGGTCACGACTTCAGCATGTATCGGCCGATCCTCGAGTACGCGCGCAATCGGGGGATCGAGGTCGTTGCCCTCAACGCCCCGCGGGAGGTGGCCTACGCCGTCGCCAAGGATGGCCTCGACTCGCTGTCGCCGGAGCTGGCCTCGGCGTTGCCGGCGCTCGACCTCGCCAACGAGCAGCATCGCGCCCTGTTCGACGCTGAGTTCGATGCGGGGGAGCACGCCGTGGGAGATGCGGTCGATCAGTACTACGAGGCACAGGTCGTCTGGGACGAGACGATGGCCTCCCGGGTCTCCGAGACTCTCGGTCGGGCGGATGGTCCCGCCAAGATGATCGTGTTCGCTGGACGGGTGCACGTGAAGCGCGGCCTGGGTATCCCCGACCGGGCGGCAAAGCGGGGCGCCTCCCCCTATGTCGTCGTGCTGCCCGTGACCGACAAGGAGCTCAAAGCTGAGCTCAAGCGGCCCCCGAACGAGCGCTCGGCCGACTTTTTCTGGGCTGTAGGGCGCTGAATTCTCACCGGTTTGCACTCGGAGGCGGCTCAAACTAGAACATGTTCCAGTTTCGGCCCACCGGGCCGGGCCTGACATGTCCGAAGCCTCGCGCTCGGACTACCCGAAAGGAAACTCGATGACGGATTGCTTCATCTACGATGCGGTGCGTACCCCGCGCGGCAAAGGCCGAAAGAAAGACGGCGCCCTCGCTGATGCACCGCCGCTTCGGATGGCGAAAACCGTGCTCCAGGCGTTGCCGGAACGCGGCGATTTCGACAGCAAAGAGATCGAAGATGTGATCCTCGGCTGCGTCGAGCCCGTCGGGGAGCAAGGTGCCAACGTCGGTCGCATGGCGGCGATGATCTCGGGATACGACGAGAGCGTGCCTGGCGTTCAGCTCAACCGATTTTGTTCCTCGGGCCTCGAGGCGGTGAATATCGCGGCGGCGAAGGTGAAGGCTGGCGACGTCGATCTGATCGTCGGTGGCGGGCTCGAGAGCATGAGCCGCATTTCGATGGGCGCTTCGGGAGGCGCGTGGGCGACCGACCCGGAGCTCGCGTGGGCCACGTCGTTTACGCCTCAGGGGATCGGCGCGGACCTCATCGCGACGAAGCAGGGGTATAGCCGACGCGACGTCGATTCATTTGCCGTCGAGAGCCAACGCCGAGCGGCTGCCGCATGGGAGGGCGGTTACTTTGGCAGGTCGATCGTTCCCGTGAAGGACAGCATCGGCGTGACGAAGCTCGAGCGCGACGAGCATATGCGCGCGGGTACGACGCTCGAAGACCTCGCGCAGCTCGAGCCGAGCTTCGAGATGATGGGCCGCAACTTCGGCTTTGACGCGGTCGCGATTCAGAAATATCCGGAAGTCGAGCGAATTGAGCACGTGCACCACGCGGGCAACTCGTCGGGCATCGTAGACGGCGCCGCCGCGGTCTTGGTCGGTAGCAAGGAATCCGGCGAACGGCTCGGGCTCGAACCGCGGGCCCGCATCGTGAAATCCGCCACAGTCGGAAGCGAGCCCTGTATCATGCTCACCGGTCCCGGACCCGCTTCGCGGAAAGCTCTCCAGAAGGCCCGTATGCAGACCTCGGACATCGATCTTTGGGAGATCAACGAGGCATTCTCGGCGGTCTGCCTTCTCTTCATGGAGGAGATGGGAATCGATCACTCGGTCACCAACGTCAACGGCGGCGCGATCGCTTTCGGACACCCGCTTGGCGCCACCGGGGCAATGCTCCTCGGGACCATGCTCGACGAGCTCGAGCGACGGGACCTCAACACCGCGCTGATCACGTTGTGCGTCGGCGCCGGCATGGGCACTTCAACCATCATCGAGCGGGTTTAGGACAATGGCGATTATCGACTATCGAGTAGAAGACGGCGTTGCGATCCTCACATGGAACGACGAGGACCGGCCGATGAACGTGCTCAGCGGCGACGCGTTGGCCGAGCTCAGCGCCGGCGTCGAAAAGGCCGTGGCCGACGACGACGTGAAGGGCATCGTTCTGACGTCGGGGAAACAGGGTGTGTTCGTAGCAGGTGGCGACTTACAGCAAATCGAATCACTCGGTTCCGGGCCTATTGATGCGGCTGACTTCTTGAAGCGCGCGAGCGCGGTATTGGATCAGCTTCGGCGCATGGAGACCTGCGGCAAGCCGGTCGTGGCAGCGCTCAACGGAGTGACGCTTGGTGGCGGCTACGAAATCGCGCTCGCCTGCCATCGGCGGATCCTCGTCAATCAGCGGCACGCACAGGTCGGCTTGCCGGAAGCGGGCCTCGGTTTGATGCCGGCCGCTGGCGGCACGCAACGACTGCCGCGGTTGATCGGCCTCCAGGGCGCGCTTGGCCTGATCATGCAGGGCAAGCAGCTCGCGCCCGACAAGGCGCTCGAAAAGGGTTTGGTGGACGAGCTCGTCGCGCCGCAGAATCTGATTCCGGCCGCGAAAAAGTGGATCAACGAGGATGGCAACGCGACACAGCCATGGGACGAGAAGCGATACGAGGTGCCTGGCGGCGGTGCCGGCTCGGTTGCCTTTGCGCAGACGATGATGGGCTCGAATGCGATGACCCACGCGAACACGTATGGGAACATGCCTTCGCAGCAAGCGATCTTGCAGTCTGTCTACGACGGCCTGGGGCTCCCGATGGATCGCGCTGGCAAGGTGGAGACCCGCCAGTTCATCCGTGTTCTGCAGGACCCGACCGCGCGCGCCATGCTTCGAACGCTGTTCTTCAGTCTTCAGGAGTGTCAGAAGGGTACCCGCCGCCCCAAGGACGTACCCCGATTCGACGTGAAGAAGGTGGGCATCGTCGGTGCAGGCCTGATGGGACAGGGCATCGCCCACGTATCCGCCAAGGTCGGGATCGATGTCGTTCTCCTCGACCGTGATCTCGCGAGCGCGGAGCGTGGCAAAGAGATGGTCAGCAAGACCCTCGATCGCCGTCTCGAGAAGGGCCGCACGACTCCGGAGCGCGTCGCGGGCATCCTGAGCCGCATTCACGCGAGCGCGGACTACGGCGATCTGAAGGGCTGTGACGTAGTCCGCGCTCGCGTGAATGCGTCCAGGAAGACGACGCTCGTGACGGCCGCGTGGACAGCGTTGAAACCGAAGGGGG
>CAZHPJ010000242.1:0-5039 GCA_964534585.1 uncultured Sandaracinaceae bacterium
CTTCGCTCCACAGCACGAATCCGTCCCGGAGCTCGCCCAACCTCACGTCGTCCATAACGCGTGCGGCCACGCCGTAACTTTGGAGCAGGTCGACCAAGCGGTCTGCCTGGTGCTGGGTCCGGCCGATCAGTGAGACTCGCACGCCTTGCTCGGTCCATTCTTCGAGCTGGTCGGCGAGTGGTTGCAGGCCTCGGTCCCCGTGTGCCTTCTGTGCGCGGAGCTCAGAGATGAGCGTTAGCTGGTCGGACGCGTTGACGCGGAGCAGCTCGTCTCCCGGTGACGCAAACGTAGCAATGATCGGACCCTCATCTTCGTCGGCAGCGCCGTGGATGGCCAAACGATGCGCCACCAACGGTGCGCACGCTCGCATGCGTTCGGTGAGCTCGTGCTCGGTCGTGTAGTACCCCGAGAGCTCGAAGGTCGGTCGGTCCCGGCGTGCCGAGTGTTCGTCCTTGGCTTGGCGCTGCTCGGCGCGAACCGACTCCGCGATGGCCACAGGGTCCGCCAACACCAGGCGCGCGTCTGCCGGGATGTAGTCGAGAAGAGTATCGAGCCCGTCGAAATAGGCGGGCAGTAGTGCGTTCGAGAGCAACGCGCCGGAGCCGCGGTCTAGCTCGGCGATCAGCTCCCGGGTTCGCAAAGTGGGCATGTTCATCTCATCGCAGAGCTCGCGCACGACGGTTTTCGCTCGGGCGATGGCGGCCGGCGTGTCTGGGACCTCTCGCGCTGCCGCGAGTCGAACCATGTCGGTTTCGTCGACGGTCTTCTGATCGTCGGGATTGAAGCGGCGGATCCTCGCGACCAGGTCGTCGTCGAGCTCGATTCGGGAGGGTAGTGGCGCACCGGGTCCATAGACGTCGATCAGCGCTCCGCGCGCGGAGAACGTTCCGCGGTCCTCTACCAACGGTACGCGCAGATAGCCGAGCTCCGACAGTCGCTGTACCAAGTCGTCGCGCTCGATTCGCTCGCCGAGCTCGATCGACAGTAGCCCTGACCTCACGTGCGTCAGTGGCGGAACACGGCGCAGGAGCGCAGCCGCCGGCACGACGAGCACGCGCCAAGGTCGCTCCTCTGCTAGCTGCGCGAGCACGGCCATGCGCTGCATCTCGGCCCGCCGATCCGGCACCACGTCCAACAGCGGACTCGTGTCTGCAGCGGTGAAGAGCAGTACACCGCCATTGTCATCTGCGAGCAGAAAGCGAAGGTTCGACTCGTGACGGTACGCTTCATCGAGATTCGGGGTAACGACGACGAATCGTTGCCTGGGATGAGACATGGCGGCTTCCGCGATGGCCCAACCGAGCGCGCCTACTGGGAGTGATGCGACGTCGACGCGGTCGACCGAGCCCAGGCGCTCGACCACGTCACGAATCGATGCGTTCGCATTTTCAAGCGCCGCTTCAAGCGACATCGCGGCGCTTGCGCATCACTTGCCGGATGCGCTGGGCCAGCCAGGGCGGCGTCACCACCGTGGTGGCCATTACCATGAGGACGATGGCTGCATACACGCCTGGCTCGATGAGAGGCTCACCCTCGAACTGAATGCCCGCACCGACGTTGGCGAAGATCAGGCCGACCTCGCCGCGCGGAACCATCCCAATGCCGACGGTCAGCTTATCTATGGTTCCGCCTCGGACTCCAATGCCCGCTATGAGCTTGCCGACGATCGCTACGACGGTCAGCGCCAAGGCAAGGAGCAGGGGCTCGGTCCCGATCCCGCCGAACTGAACCATCATGCCCGTGCGCACGAAAAAGATGGGTGCCATCAGGGCGACGATGGGGCCGATGAGCTCACTGATGTCCTGCGCCGACTTGTGGCCGAACGGTCTGACATGGACCTCGTCCAAGATGAGACCCGCGGCGAAGGCGCCGACGATCGGGGCAAGGCCAGCGGCGCCGGATACACCGGCGAGGAGTAGGCAGAGGCCGATGGCCACGGCCGCGAGGACATTCTGCGTGCGGAGCTTCGAAGCGAGGCGAAATACGCCTGGCATGACGTAGGCGCCGAGGAGGAGTGAGCCGACGAGGAAGCCTGCAGCGAGGCCGATGATGCGTGTGAGGTCCATCGCCCCAGGAACGGCGCCGAACTCCGCGATGCTGGCGACCACCGCAAGCACGATGAGGCCCAGCACGTCGTCGATGACTGCGGCGCCGAGAATGACGCGGGTCTCAGGACGGTTCATCGCGTCGAGGTCCTTCAGGACGCGGGCGGTGATGCCCACACTCGTTGCCGACAACGTTGCGCCGATGAAGAGGTGCAGCGCAAAGGACGCGTCTGGGAGTAGCCAGAGACTGACTCCGTATCCAAGTAGCATGGGCGCCACCACGCCGATGATCGCGACGAGCCCGGAGGTGGGCGCGACCGCCCGCATCTCGGTGAGCGTCGACTCGAGCCCGACCTCGAAGAGCAGAAGCACCACGCCGAGCTCCGCCAGGAACTCGACCGGCACGAGCTCGGCTGCGCCGTCGAAGCTGTGGATGCCGACCAGATACAGATTGCCGAGGAGGATGCCGACGCACAGCTCACCCAGCACTGCGGGCTGATTCAAACGCACCGCGATCTCGCCGCCCAGCTTCGCGGCGAGGATCATTCCGGCGAGAATGAGCCAGATCTCGTAGCTGAGTCCGTGCCCGTCACCGCTTGCTAGCGCGGTAGCGGGGATCGCTGCGAACAAAGCCAGCAGCAGGGAAAAGCGAGCCGGTCTGCGGCGCATCGCGCGGGACCATAGATACGTGCGCACCGTGGGGCAAGCGCGCGGCCACGATCCGTCTTGCCAGAGGCCAGGCCCTCAGGTAAATGAATGGTCATTCAGTCAGGGGAGAACGATGGAACGAAGCCTATTTTCCGAGGAACACGATATCTTTCGTCGCAACTTCCGGCAGTTCGCCGAGACTCGCGTCATCCCCCAGCAACCGAAATGGCGAGAGCAGGGAGTCGTGGACCGTGAAATCTGGCTTGAAGCCGGTGAGTCGGGCTTCCTATGTCCCTGGATGGAAGAGGAGTACGGAGGCGCAGGGGGCGACTTCCTGCATTCGGTGATCGTCATGGAGGAGCTCTGCCGAGCCTACGAGTCGGGCTGGGCGGCGAGCCTGCACTCCGACATCATCGTTCCCTACATCTACTCGTTTGGTAGCCCCGAGCAGAAGGCAAAGTGGCTGCCCGGTTGTGCGAGCGGTGAGATGATCACTGCGCTTGCGATGACCGAGCCGGGGACCGGGTCTGATCTGGCAGGCATTGCAACCACCGCGAAGCGCGACGGCGACGGGTACGTGATCAACGGCGCCAAGACGTTCATCTCCAACGGCATCTCTTGCGACCTGGTCGTGGTTGCTGCTCGCACTGAGAACTCCGACGACCCGCATCGCAGCTTGTCGCTGTTCGTCGTCGAAGCGGGCACGCCCGGTTTCATCAAAGGCCGTAAGCTCGAGAAGATGGGCATGGACAGCCAAGACACCTCCGAGCTTGCGTTCGACGACTGTCGGGTCCCAGCCGAAAATCTGTTGGGCCAAGAGGGCGCCGGGTTCATGATGCTGATGCAGAAACTTCAGCAAGAGCGTCTGTGCGTTGCAATCATGTCGCAGGCAGCCGCGGAGAAAGTGCTCGAAGACGCCATCGCTTACACACAGGAGCGCAAGGCGTTTGGGCGATCGATTTCCAAGTTCCAGAACACACAGTTCACGCTCGCTCAATGCGCCACCGAGATTGAGGTTGGTCGCGCATTCCTCGATAGTCTCATCGCACAGCACGTGGCCGGGAAGTATCTGGTCAAGGAGTGCTCGATGGCCAAGCTCTGGCAGAGCGAAATGCAGGGCCGCGTCGTGGATGCTTGTCTGCAGCTGTACGGTGGCTATGGCTACATGCTCGAGTATCCGATCAGCCGCGCGTACATGGACGCGCGTGTTCAACGAATCTTCGCGGGTACCAACGAGATCATGAAAGTCATCATTGCCAAGCAGATGGGTCTGTAACGAGCGGTGCGACGCTCTCGTTGACGTCAATGCCCTTCGGGCATCGTGTTGCGGGCTTGACCATTTGCGGCGGGGAAGGTTATCTCAGACCAGTGACGATCGAGGCTGATCCCAAGGACGATGGGCATCCGACCGACGGCGACGATTCGAGACCGGACTCGACATCGGACGATGGGCCGCGCGTGAGCCGGATGCGTGTCGGGGGGGAGGATGTTCTCGTGCTCAGCGTGCCGCTTCCGCAGCTACGGTATCCAGAAGGCACTACGTCGGCAGAGCAGGAAATCATCGATGCTGTGTTGCAGGGTCTCACTGTCAAGGAAATCGCCGAGCAACGCGGCGCTTCTTTGCGAACGGTGACGACGCAGCTCGGGACTATTTTTCGAAAAGCCGCAGTCAACTCGCAAGCCGAGCTGATCGCGATGATGACCGACGACTCTGACGACGGCTGATCAGTCGCACGCTCCGATAAAAGAGCGACGCGGCCGGCCAGCCCGTTTCCGACCGGCCACGTCGATGCTCAACCCGAAGGCGGAGCTAGTGGCTTAGCGCACGATTTGGATCTTTGTCAGCTCAGCCCCTGTGATTGTTTAATACGTTGGATGGGTCGTATGATCTATACGTAATTGTTCACGTTCCATACGTAATTGTTGAGGCATTTCCACAAAACATGGGGACCGTGTTCCGTGTATTTGGATGTGACGTTACGCTCGGGCCAATGCCGTAATGAAGGCCGCCATGCCGGGCCAGGGCATCCCCGGTGGCAAGTTGATAATCGGCTGCTCCATGCCGAGCTCGCGCCGCCGCGCGATCTCTCGTCGGCAGTAGAGTGGATCGCCGGAGATGGTTAGCGCCTCGATCATGTCGTCGGTCACTGCATCGGGCGCCATCTTGCGCGTTGCCTTATCGCGGTAAAGGCGTTCGATCTCGCCGCACTCGTCTGCGTAACCGAAACCGCTCAGGAGCTCCTTGTAGTAGTCGCCCATGCCGCCGATGTAGAACGAGATGATTTCGCGCGCCTTGGACGAAGCACCCTTACCCGGGATCGGAATGACCGTGGTGAATGGTGCGGT
>CAZHPJ010000243.1:0-5032 GCA_964534585.1 uncultured Sandaracinaceae bacterium
AGCAGCCTCGAGCAGGAAGCCGTCGCTGCGCTAGACGGGACCGGCCGGGGCACCATCGCCTTCGAGGTGACGCCGCGGCGTACGGGGCGCGCTCTGTACCGGCTGTTGATTCCCGTAGCCTCGAACGATGAGGTGCCCCAGAACAACGACCGGGTAGCCCTCTTGCGGGTAGGCCGGGAGCGGCTACGCGCCTTGCTCGTTGCAGGACGACCGGACTGGGACGTTCGATTTCTACGAGATTTTCTCAAGCGTGACGGCTCTGTCGACCTGGTGTCGTTCTTCATTCTGCGCGCCGCGGCCGACCTGACCGCTGCGCCGACCAACGAGCTGGCTTTGATCCCGTTTCCGACCGACGAGCTCTTTCGTGAGCATCTCGGAAGCTTCGACATCGTGATCTTCCAGAACTTCGATTACACGCCGTACGAGATGCAAAGCTACCTGCCGCGCATCCGAGACTACGTGCAGCGTGGCGGGTCCTTCGTAATGATCGGCGGTGATCGATCGTTCGCTGAGGGCCGCTACGCGGGCACGGCAATCGAAGAGATCTTGCCGGTGAAGCTCGGGGCGCCTGGCGTGCTCAAGGGGAGCTATCGGGCCGCGGTGAGCAAGCGGCTGGCGCGGCATCCGATCGTTGCGCTTGGCCCTGATCCGGCCCTCACGAGGCAGACGTGGAGAGCGCTCCCCGCATTGCACGGCGCCAACATGGTGAGCGCGGTCAAAGAGGAAGCACAGGTCCTGCTGTATCACCCGCGGGCGCGGCTCCACAATGGCGCACGGCTTCCGATTCTCGTCGTCGGCGAGGCAGGCAGAGGGCGAGTCGCCGCGATGATGGCCGACGCCTCGTGGCGATGGCGGTTCGCTGCGGACGACACCACAGTCGGCTCCGATGAGTACGAGCTGTTCTGGGACCGGATGATTCGCTGGCTCACGCGTGATCCGCTCTTGGAGCCGGCGCGGATTTCGACCGACAGAGAGCGCTACGGGGTCGGTGGCGAGTTGGAAGTCTCGGGGCGGCTCCGAGACAAGGCCTATCGGCGTATGAAGCGAGCGCGTGTGGAGCTACATTTTCACCCGGCAGCCGATGAAGAGGCAGTGGCGGTCGTGGACACCGACCAGGACGGACAGCTCCAGGCCACACTCCGCGCACCGGGCGAACCGGGAGCCTACGAAATCGTCGCCTCCGTCGAAGGCAAGGAGGTTGCGCGCGAGGTGTTCATCGTCGAAGAGAGCGGCGACGAGCTCGCGGACCTCGAGGCAATGCCGGAGCAGCTCGAGGCGGTCGCAGAGCAAACCGGAGGCCGTGTGTTCCTAAGCATCGACGATGTCCCTGCGTTGTCCGAGCTCGCGTCCACGACGCGACGGGCGGCGGGGCTGATCTCGAAGCAGCCGCTATCCAATCCATGGTTCATTCTGGTCACGGTTCTCCTGTTGGGCGTCACCTGGGTGCTGCGCAGGCGCTGGGGACGCAGATAACCCATGCAGCCAACCAAGTTGCGCGGAGCGCGCACGAACAACCTCCGTTCGATCGACCTCGACATTGCGCCGGGTACATACCTGGTGATTGTGGGTCCTTCGGGCGCGGGCAAATCGTCACTGGCCTTTCGAACCCTCTACGCTGAAGGCCAGCGGCGCTACGTCGAGAGCTTCAGCGCGTACGCACGTCAGTTCCTCGAGAGGCTTTCTAGGCCTCCGGTCGACGAGCTCGATCCGGTGCCCGTCGGGATCGCGGTGGACCGCCAAGCTCCGGTGCGCACCAGCCGGTCGACCGTCGGGACGATGACCGAGATTGCAGACTACGCGAAGCATTTGTGGGCTCACGCCGCCGAGCTTCATTGTCCGGGTTGCGGGCAGTTGGTGCATCGGGACGCCCCGACGCGCGCGGCGCAAAGCGTGATGAACGAGCTTGCAGGCGAGAAGCTGCTGGTCACCTATCCGGTTGCGGTCGCCGACAAGGAGCACTTCATCAGTGTCCGTGAGGGCTTGCTGCGCGACGGCTACCGGCGAGTTCGAGTCGAGGGGAAGGTTCGCGACCTCGATGGGGTCCGGCCGAGCGACGTAACGAACGGTCGAAGTACGCACCTCGACGTCGTGGCGGACCGCACCGTGGCGCGCCCACGAGACCAGGCGCGCTTGGTCGAGGCGCTCGAGGACGCCATGCGGCGGGGCGCGGGTCGGGCGACTGTATGGTCCGCTGGGGGCGCGGAGCTCGGTTTTTCGGAAGGGCTTCACTGTCCGACCTGCGACCGCTCCTTTCGTCGCGCAACACCGGGACTCTTCAGCTTCAACAGCCCCATCGGCGCTTGCGAGACATGTCGCGGGTTCGGGCGCACCATCGAGATCGACCTCGATCGTGTCATTCCCGATTACGAGCTATCCCCAGACGACGGCGCCATTCGGGCATGGCAAGGTAAGGCAACGACCTGGGAGCGCCGGGAGCTCAAGAAGAACGCGAAGAAGGCCGGCATCCGCCTCGACAAGCCCTTGCGCGGTTGGACCCCCGCGCAGCTCGACTGGCTCATCGAGGGCGACTCCGTCGGCTACCCCAAGGGGTGGTGGGGCATTCGGAGCTGGTTTAAGTGGATGGAGTCACGCGCATACAAAATGCATGTTCGTGTCTTTCTCTCGCGCTATCGGAAGTACGAAAAATGTGGAGACTGCAATGGCACACGCCTTAAATCTGAGGCGCTCGCTTGGCACATCGACGGACTCAGCCTTCCGGAGCTTTACGCGCAACCGGCGTCAGACGCGCTGTCTTTTTTGGAAAAGCAGGAGAAGCGATTCGCCGGCGATGCAGGCGCGGCGCTCTTGTGGCGCGAGGCGCTTGGGCGGCTTCGGGCGTTGCACGATGTTGGTCTCGGTTACCTTTCTTTGGATCGCACGTCCCGAACGTTATCCGGAGGCGAGACCCAACGGGTCGCGCTGACCAGCGCTTTGGGCGCAACGCTCAATGGCGCCATGTTCGTACTCGATGAGCCGACCGTGGGCTTGCATCCGAGGGACGTGGAGAGATTGCTCGGGGTCGTTCGAGCCCTGTCGAAAGACGAGAACATCGCTGTAGTCGTGGAGCACGACCGCGAGATGATCCTCGGCGCGGACCGAGTGATCGAGCTCGGCCCCGGAGCTGGTGAGAACGGCGGACAAATCGTCTTCGACGGCACCCCGGGCGAGCTCCGCAGCGCGAAGACCGCCACGAGCGCTGCGATCAAATCCAATGGGGCCGTGTCGCGGACACGGCGGGAGGCCAAGGGCTGGATTGAGGTGAGCAGCGCATCGGGACACAACCTCCGCTCCGTCGATGCCTCATTCCCGCTCGGCGTGATGACTTGCGTGACTGGGGTCAGTGGTTCGGGGAAGAGCAGCTTGGTCCTCGAAACCCTGCTGCCGGCCGTTCAACGTCAGCTCGGCGCAAGGTCAGAGGGCGCGCCGCTCGAGCACGGTGGCGTGACGGGGTTCGAGTCGCTCCAGGGCGTGGTGGGCGTGGATCAAGCTCCGCTTGGCCGAACTTCACGCGGGAACGCAGCGACATATTTGAAGATTTGGGAGGCATTTAGAAAACGCTTTACCCAGCAGCCGCTCGCCAAGGAGCGTGGCTACAAGCCAGGGTTCTTCTCATTCAACGTCGTGGGCGGGCGCTGCGAGGCCTGCCGGGGCGACGGCGCGGAGACGGTCGAGATGCAGTTCTTGGCCGATGTCGTGTTCAGCTGTCCCGAATGTCAGGGGCGGCGGTTCGTCGGGCCGGTCCTCGACGTCGAATACCTGGGCCTCAACATCGCCGACGTCCTCGAGCTGACGGCACAGCAGGCGGCTGAGCATTTCGCCGAGGACGCGATCCTTTCACGCGCGCTCAAGCCGCTTCTGGACGTGGGGCTCGGCTACCTGCGTTTAGGGCAGCCCCTCAACACGTTGTCCGGCGGAGAGGCGCAACGCCTCAAGCTTGCCGAAGCACTATTGCGGGCTGCCCCTGGTTCTCTCCTGGTATTCGACGAGCCGACAGCCGGACTTCACGCCAACGACGTCGAGCCCTTGATGAAGGTTTTCGATGATCTGGTCGAGCGGGGCGATACGGTCATCGTGGTCGAGCACGACATGCACGTCGCGGCGCATGCCGACCACGTGATCGACCTCGGGCCGGGCGCCGGAGGCGAAGGCGGCCAGATCGTCACGTACGGTACCCCCGAGGTCGTGGCGAAAGACGAATCGTCTCAGACGGCCCCATATCTCGCCCGTGCGCTCGGAAAATCAGGAAAGGGACGGCGCCTCGCCACCCGCAAGAAGAGCAAGACGGCGGTCGCACCGCTTCGAGAAATCCGAATCGCGGGGGCCCGAGAGCACAACCTCAAGAACATCACGGTACACATCCCGCGCGACGAGCTCGTCGTCCTCGCAGGTCCCAGCGGAAGCGGGAAAAGCACATTGGCGTTCGACGTTCTGTTCGCGGAAGGGCAGCGCCGGTATTTGGAGACGCTGTCGCCCTATGCACGTCAGTACATGCCCCAGCTTCCAAGGCCATCGGTCGACCAGGTCGTCGGCGTTCCGCCGTGCGTGTCGCTCGAACAGCGACTGACGCGGGCAGGGGCGAATTCGACGGTCGCCACCGTTACCGAGGTGTCGCATTATCTGCGTTTGATCTGGGCGCGCATCGGTGTGCTGCATTGCGTGGACTGTGAGGTGCCGATCGCGGCGCGTCCGGCGTCGCAGTTGACCCGGGACGTGCAGCGGCGCTTCGGCGCCAAGAAGGTGATGCTGCTCGCACCCGTGGTGCGCGGTCGAAAGGGCATTCATCGCGAGCTGCTCAAGAAGGCCATGAAGGACGGCTTCACCGAGGCGCGCATCGACGGGGAGCTCCAGACTCTCGAGCCCGGGATGAAGCTCGACCGCTACACCGAGCACGAGGTCGAGCTCGTGGTGGGCCGCGTCTCAGCAAAGGACTCCGCGCTTTTGGAGCTGCTCGAGAAGGCCTTGAAAGTCGGCGATGGGGCCGCCTGGGCGATCGCGAGCAACGGCGAGATGCAACTCTCGAGCAAGCAAGCGT
>CAZHPJ010000244.1:0-5000 GCA_964534585.1 uncultured Sandaracinaceae bacterium
CCTGTGCGGTCATCCTGTTGGCGTCGTGGCCACGCAAGGTGCCCTGAGCTCAGGGCACGACTGAGACGCGCTCTTTGATTCGGCTTGAGCTCGTCTGGTACGCGACCACGAGAACCTGTGCGAGCGCCATTCCTGCGACGATCGTGCCCACCACGCCGGTAATGATGGTGGCGATCGTGGGCCCCGCGATGCTCGTCTGCATCGGAAGCACCGGCCAGACCTCGCTCGCGACCAGGAGTCCGATGTGCACCGTATAGAGGATGAGTAGGGCGACCGCCCAGACATGGGAGCCACCGCGGGTGCTGTTGTCCATGAAGGCCATCAGGGAGAGTAGGGCGAGGAGGCCGAATGCCATCTGCGTGGCGGCGGGCGCCCAGGATTGCCAGTCACCCTCGAGCGTGACGAGGCTTTCTGGGCCCCCCGACGCGAAAAACCAGGCAACCAAAGCCAGGACGCCCAACGTCACGGCCACGCGGGCGAGGCGCGCGCCCCTGTAGTACGCACGGAACAGCAGGCTCCCACTGAGGAAAATCGTCGCCCCGGCGAGGATGATGCCTTCGGGCGCGATGCCCTGAAGCGTTTGCTGCCAGAGCGCGACCCCGGTTGCGATCGAGCCGATCAAGAACAGTCCGATCGCTCGGCCTCGGTACGACATCGGCGTGAGCGCCAAGGTCGCCGTCGTGATCAGCAGCGCCAAAGAGACAAATGTCAACGGATGTACGCCGCCCGCGAGCAACACGCCGACTGCACCGATAGTGCTCAGCGCGGCCGTCGTGCGGCGCAGTGCTTTCTCCCCCGGGCTCGCCGGACGCATTTGTTCGCGCAGCAGGTCCGATGCGAGGATTGGCGGCCCCGGCGGCACCGGCATGTTTGGAAGGCTCGTGTCGCGATCCGGAGCGGTTTCGCGGGGCACGTCTGCTTGCGGTTCCACGGCCGCAGTCTCTTCGCGGCGCTCGCTTGCCGTGCCGTTCTTCTTGCGATGTAGCGGCAAGACGGGTGCCGGCTCGCTTTGTGGTTCCCGCTCGCGGATCGCCGTGCGGCTGAGGCCGGTGTCTGGGGGCTCCGGGAGCTCAGGGTCGGAGAGCGCGACCACTGCGACCGCCCGGGCTGAGGTCGTCGAAGCGCTCGGCGGCGAGAACGTACCGCTCACCACATCGCGCGCGGTCTGTATACCACCCAGCGTCGACTCTCGTGAGATCGGCACCACGGGCTTGCCCCCGGGCACAGGCTCACCGCATGTGCCGCAGAAAGCATCCGTCCTCAGCACTTTACCGTTGCAGCTCTTGCATTCTCGCATCGGGTCCGGCCTGTCCGGTTCCTGAGAATCATACGCGGGAGGACCCGGGTACTTCAACCAGCACAGTAGGGGGATGTATGTTCATCGGCGCACGCGCTCCCCCTGTTGCGCCAACCGCGACAATGGGCTGCGGCTCTATGACAGAAATGTCCTACCGGCAGAGCTGTGGCTGAGGAAAACCCTGGGTTTTCGGCGGCTGACAAGTTGGCATCGCGATTGCAGTGTACCCAGTCGCTTGCTTAAGACCCTCGCCGCGCACTTTCTAGCTTGCCCGGCATCCGCGTGGCGATGGGTCGTCCTTAACTTACTTGCCTAGCTTCTTCACTGTAGCATCGATTCTTTGGATTGAAATGGGTCACCGATTGGTGGCCCATTTTGCTTTTAAGCCTTGAATCGCTGGCCGGATATCCCTAACCGACGTCCTGCAGGGCATCCTTGGCCCAAAGCTTCTGTTTCTTGAGTTGCTGGAGCTCCAGCGCTTCGCTCGGCGTGAGGCTCAGCCTGTCGCCGAGCGCTTCGATGCGCTCCGCGAGCCGAGCATGCTTCTGTTCCAAATGCGACTTTTGTCGCTCCGGTGGGATGATTCGAGCGTGCTGCTTGGACATGTCACCTCCGAGGTGCTGGCGGGATTCACAAGCTAACCAAGTCGTATCCGGGCACGTATGAGAGCCCCTCATCACATCCTAGGGATCTCACCGCCAATGATCAATCCCACTTTAGGCGGATTTACGGTGGCCTTGTGTACGCCCCTTCAGAATGAATACTATGCGCGCCGGAGCGTTCTGCACGTTGATGATCTCGAAAATTGGGTTGATGGGCTTGGGGCTTACGCTGGTCGTGGCCGGCGCGAGCGTGGCTGCCCAGGAGGGTGAGCCGCCGCTCGACCCAGCAGTGGTCGTGGGCCTCGTCCAGTCGTTCTACGACCAAACCAAGACCCTGCAGGCTGAGTTTGAGCAAACCCGCTACACCCGGATCTACGATCGTTACGATCGCGCCAAAGGGAGGGTCGTTTTCAAGAAACCCGGAATGATGCGTTGGGACTACGCACAGCCGAATGGGCAGGTCTTTGTCAGCAATGGGAAGAAGCTGTTGATCTACCAGCCGCCCGAGGAAGGCGAGAAGCGCGGCCAGCTCATCGAGCGCGCGGTCGACGAGGCTCAACTCCCGTCGGCGTTTTCATTTCTGATCGGTGGCGGCAACCTCGAGAAAGACTTCGAAGCTCGCCTCCTCGAGCATGACAACCAGAAGTTCAAAGGTGGTTACGTCCTGCAGCTCGTCCCCCGAAGGCCCACACCCAACTACGAGCAACTCGTGTTCTATGTGCGGATGCTGACCAAGGGTGGCCAGCGTGCGGGCGTCGTGCAACGCGTTCTGATCATCGACTCGGCTGGCAACCGCAACCGTTTCGACTTCTCCAAGATCAAGTTCAACCGGGACGTTCCTGACAAGCGCTTCAGCTACCGCCCGCCGAAAGGGACCGACAGGGTCAAGCCCTGAGCGTCTGCTCGGTTGCGCGGCTGGCTCGAAGTTGGCGGATCGCTCGGCTGAGGGCCGCGCGATCGTTCGGGGGGACGAGGAGAGTGCCTGGGTGACCCCGCAGGTGGTCCGGGATCGCGCCGGCTTCGGTGGCAATGATCGGGAGCGCGCGCGCCTTGGCTTCGAAGAGTACGGTGGGCAGGCCATCGTCTGAGCCCGAGGGCACCACGATCGCGTCGCAGGCCTGCAGGAGGGCCTCTTTTCGTTCGCCGGAGACCCAGCCCTCGAAGGTTGCGTCAATTTCGAGATGTCGTGCGAGAGCGTGAAGCTGTCCGCGTTCCGGACCGTCACCGGCGATGCGGACGCTGATCGGCTCCGGGAGGGCAGCGACTGCGCGAAGAAGCTCGTCGACGCCTTTGACAGGAACGAGGCGTCCCAATGAGAGTAGGGTGAAGCCCTTGATACCGAGGGCGCGCCTCAGCTCTGTGCGACTCTCGGGCAAAGGTTGCGGCGGCTCGATCGGCATCGGGCCGACATGGGTGCTCATGACCGACGGTTCGAGGTTGGCCGTTTGGAAAAAGCGATCGCGAAGCGGGACGCTCAGAAACCATATCGACGTGGCCCCGGACGCAATCCCGCGGGCGACGACTCCGCCTCCGGGCATCTTCGAAAGCCAGCGGATATCGGTTGCGTGGCAGATGCTGAGATGCGCGCGGCCCGCTGCCGTTCTCGAGGCGACCCAGCCGCTCGGCACGCACCAGGAGCTGAGTAAGGCGTCACAATCGACGAGGTCCCGCTTCGAAGCGCGATAGAGCGCAGCTGTGAAGCTTGCGGCGCCGGCCCAGCTCGCCGGTTGTAAGCGCAGGTTGTCTGGCGCACCGCCGCCGTAAAACGTCTGCTGTAAGGCGCGCGGTCGAGCGTACGGCACCCAGCTCACCTCGATGCCGGGCCACCGGGGGACCAGGCGAGGATGCCGCGGCTCCGGGGCCAATACTCGAACTGTATGACCCTGTTCGACCAGCCCGCGCGCCAAGGTCAGGAGGAACGAGCCGCTACAGTCTCCCTCGAAGCGCGGAAAGCCAGTCGTGAGGAGGCCGACTTTCATTGCGGGCGCGCCTCATTCCACGGTGACGGTCTTGGCAAGATTGCGAGGCTGGTCGACATCGGTGCCCTTGTGGTCCGCTACGCAATACGCGTAGAGCTGCAAGGGGACAACCGTGACGAACGGGCTGAGTGCCTCGTGCGTTGGGGCGACCTCGATGAAGTGGTCACACAGAGCCTGCGCCTGCGTGTCACCCGCCGTCGTCACGCCAATGATCTTCGCTTCGCGTGCCCGGGCTTCTTGCATGTTGCTCGACACACGGTCGTAGTGCCTGTCTTGGGGCATGATCACGATGACCGGCACGTGCGCATCCAACAACGCGATGGGCCCGTGTTTCATTTCGCCTGCGGCGTAGCCTTCCGCATGTACGTACGAAATCTCTTTGAGCTTGAGCGCGCCTTCGAGCGCTATCGGGAAGCTGAGACCGCGGCCGAGGAAGAGCACGTCTCGAGCTTCGGAGAAATCTCGAACGATGTTGCTGACCGCCAAGTGCGTCTCCCGTAGACGTTCTTCGATCACGTGCGGGATCCGCGCGAGCCCCTCGATGAGCTCGGCGGCCTGGGTGTCGTCGATCGTCCCGCGACGCCGCCCGAGCCAGATGCTGAACATCAACAGGTTGGCAAGCTGTGCCATGAAGCATTTGGTCGAGGCGACGCCGATCTCCGGTCCCGCGTGCGTGTAGAAGCTCGCGTCGGCCATGCGCGGAATCGCGCTGCCGTTGACGTTGGCGATCGCCAGGACCTTGGCTCCGCGTTCCTTGGCCTCTTTGGCGGCCATGAGTGTGTCGATCGTCTCACCAGACTGACTGACCGCGATCACCAAGTCGCCCTCGCCGATGACTGCGTCGCGGCCTCGGAACTCACTTGCGAGCTCTGTGATCGCCGGCACCCTCGCCAGCTCTTCGAGCCAGTATCGGCCAGCGATGGTCGCGTGATGGCTGGTTCCGCAGGCGAGGAAGACCACTCGTTTTATTCGTTTGGCGTCGTCCTCGCTCAGACCGATTTCCGGCGTCGAGATGTCCGCGTTTTCGCGATCGAGGCGACCACGCAGGGTGTCTTCGAGTGCGCGAGGCTGTTCGAAGATCTCCTTCAGCATGAAGTGCTTGTATCCGGCCTTCTCGGCCAT
>CAZHPJ010000245.1:0-4900 GCA_964534585.1 uncultured Sandaracinaceae bacterium
GCCGAGGTGCTGCGCAACCTCGAGGGTGAGGTTCCAATCCTTTTCACTGATCGCGGGGTTGCTAATCCGAATCGCAGTGAGAATCGCTGGGAGACTCCCTTGCGGGAACGCAACGTCCACGACTGGACCAATAACTTGAGTAACACGCCCGTTCTGAAGCTCTGCCATGTTCTTTCCGGTTCTCTGAAAGTGGGTCGGCTGGCGGTCTATCCCGCCTATAAAGCGAGCGCGACCTAGCACGGCCCCTGAGAGTGGTCAACGACGCCAGCCCCAACGAAGTAGGGTCACGGCGATGCGCGGCAAGCCCCCGGACTCGGCCAATTGACCCCCTCGCCCGGGCTTTCTACTCTCAGCCCAGCGATGCAGGCACAGGACCCCGTCATTCACGCGCTTCTCGGCGCCGGAACCCGGTACGAAGGGAAGCTCTTTTTCGAAGGCAGGGCACGCATTGATGGCGACTTCGAGGGCGAGGTTCTCAGCGAAGGCCTCTTGATCGTTGGGGAGGAAGCGACGATCAAGGGCTCCATTCGGGTTCACACCCTGATCGTGCGTGGCGGGACCATTGACGGCGACATCCACGCAACGGAGCTGGTCGAGCTGCACGCGCCGGCGCAGGTGCGTGGCGACATCCGGACCCAGGCGCTTTTCATGGAAAAGGGCGTTCTGTTCGACGGCTCTTGCGTCATGGGAGAGATCGTCGACCTCGAGAATCCGCCCCCTTCACCACGTTCGGCAGAGGATACTTCCCCTGACGGCTACAAGGACCAGCCGAGCAGGAGCTGAAGTGTGATCGCATGGTCGCTGCCGGTGCCACCGCCACCCATGGCTGGGACGTTCATGTTGGGGCCCGCGAAACGCAGCCGGTAGTACTCCCAGGTCAAGCGGAACGCGTAGGAGAACCCGACCTTCAGCCTTCCGTCGAAGGTGGCGGTTGCATCCAGGCCGACTCCTGAGCTGTCGTTTCCAAACGCATCCTCGAGGTCCCCCAAAAAGAACGGAACACGCACGCCGAAGTCGGCGCGGAAGCCGAAGAAGCTCGGCACGATGTCGTAGGCCACCGCCGGTCCGAGTCGGACATAGACGATCCTCGAGGACGGGAGCACCGAGTTCAGATCGATGCTGAGCACGTCGCCGCCCACACCGACGAGCCCGCCCAGTTGCAGACGGTCGATCGGAACCAAGTAGCCGAGCTGTCCGAGGAGCCGCCACGTGTTGGTTCGCAGCGAGATCCCGGTTCGCGCCGGCTCGACTTTTAGACCGGTGCCCGAACCGCCGTCGATCTGAAGCACGAACGCCTGGATGGCCGGTCTGGGCGAGCGCCGGCTCATTGGGCGGACCAGAATATGCCAGCCGAAGTCGAAGTAGGCGCCGGTATTGAAAGCTCGCCCCTCCGTGCCGCCCGCGCCATCGCCCACGTCGAGGTGGATGTCCCTGAATCGCACGCCGCCGCCGATCAGCAGGACCAAAACCGGCAAGTTTGGGGCCTCCTCCTGCATCGCTGCAGCCGGCTCGCTCGAGCTCCCGGCGTTGGAAGTCTTGCCCCCCTGCGCCTGGACCTCTCCCGTAGCTCCAACTACCAGAAAAAGTGCAGCAAAAACGCACACTCTCAGCCTTCGAACCATCCAACGCTCAACCTAGCAAGCCTCCTGCAGAAGGCTCATTTTTCTGGGCCCGGATCCGCGAAACCCGGGTCTCGAGCCGCCCTCTCGCGATGCGGGGTCTAGCCAAGGTGACGTAACGTCACCATGCTGCCGGGCGTAAGAAGTAGCGAAACGAGAACACGCCATGATGAAGACAGCCCTCATCGGAACAATGGCCGCGGCGCTCATAGCGGGTTCTTCCGCCAGTCCGGCCGCGGCCGCGGAAGAGCAATACGAGACCGCAGAGGTCTTCACTAGCCAGATCCCGGAGGAGGGTTCCGACATCGCCTGGGGCCAGGCGATCCTCGTGTTGGACAGCCCGATGGAAGAGGTGCTTCCAATCGTTCAGGACTACGCCAATTACGCGCAATTCATGCCTAATTTCACGAAGTCGAAGGTGCTTGCGCAACGGGGCAGCCGGGCGATGGTCTACATGGAAGTCAGCGTCGCAAAGGGCGCAATCACACTGTGGGGCCAGCTCAATCTCGCGGAGCGCCCCCAAGACGGCGACTCACGCGTGGTCGAAGCGCGCCTCATGCAAGGCAACATCGACGCCTTTAGCGCCACATGGACCCTGACCCCGGTCGACGGTGGCCAGCGCACCGAGGTCGACTTCAAGATCTACGTTGACCCCGACATCCCGCTGCCCTCGTCGATCTTCAGCCGAGAGAACGAGAAGGCCGCCGGCAAGACCCTTCGGGCTCTTCGGACGCGTCTCTTCGAGGGACCCAAGGGCACGAGCTAGCCCGGACGCACGCGAGGGGCTCGGCCGAACTTGACTGGGTTGGGGCCCATGCTACGAACGCGCGCCGCTAGGGATTTCTCCTTGCCGGAGCTGCGATTCGGCCCCAAGCGCCGTTTGGAGTTTCTCTTCGGCAGGCGCTCTGAGACCGACCGGGAATACCGCTGCGATGAACGTGCTTTTCACAGCCCTTTTGTCTGAGGGCTCCATCATCGACCTCGACGGCACGATCTGGATTCAGCTCGGGCTGTTTGCTGTCGCGTTTTTCGTTTTCCGCCCGCTGATTTTCCGTCCCATGGTCGCGCTGTTCGAAGCGCGCGAGAAGGCTATCGAGGGCTCGAAGCTCGAGGCGCTCCGCCTGCAAGACGAGGCTTCTGCCGAGAGCGAAGAGTTCGACGTCGAGATGCGCCGCCTTCGCCTTCAAGCTGGTGAAGAGCGAGATCGCTTGCGGGCCGAGGGCAAGCGCCTCGAACGCACGGTGCTCGACCGCGTTCGTGCGGAGACGGACAGGCAGCTCGCCGAGGCCGACGCGCAGCTCAAGACCGAAGCGGCGAAGCTCCGTACCGAAATCGATCAGTCCGTTCCGGCGCTGGCCAAGCAGATCGCATCGAAGATGCTCAATCGGGAGGTCCAGTGATGCGCGCGTTGGGGGTGATGCTTTTCGCCTTGCTGGTCGCTTCGCCGGGTTTGGTGTTGGCGGAAGCCGCCCAGCACGAGTCGGAGGCCCACCAGGTGGCCGAGGCGGAGTCCGGTCACGGCACGCACGGCGATCACGGCGAGCTCAGCATTTCTGCGCTGCTCAAGAGCAGCGAGTTTCAGGGCACCGTCCTCAACTTCCTCGTCCTGGTCGGCTTGATCGCCTGGGTCATCCGCAAGAAAGGCAACCCGATCCTCGCGGCGCGTCGAGCCGAGGTCGAAAAAGAGCTCGCCGAGGCGCAGCGACTGCGCGCCGAGGCTGAAAAGCGGCACATGGAGACCGCCAGTCGTCTCGAGAAGCTCGACCAGGAGATGCTCCAGATTCGCGGCGACATGATCAAAGCAGGCGAAGCGGAGCGAGATCGTATCGTCGCGCAGGCCGAAGAGAAGGCTGCGCGCCTTCGCAAGGACACCAGCTTCTTGATCGAGCAGCAGCTCAAACAGCTTCGCAAGGAGCTCACACAGGAGGCTGCCAGCGCCGCTGTCATCGCTGCGCAGGAATTGCTGCAAGAGCGGACCACGGACGCGGACCGAGACCAGCTCGCCGAGGCATACCTGGATCGTCTCGATGTGGTGCTCGAGGAGCGGCAACTATGAGCCCGCTTGGACGGCGCTACGCGAAAGCTTTGTTGGAGCTTGCTCGTGAGCAGGGCGAGCTCGACGCGGTGTTGCGAGATGTCGGGGCGCTGGCCGCTGCATGGAAGGTGAGCCCGGAGCTTCGGGAGGTCGTCCGAAACCCGATCATCGCAAAGCCCGCCTTGAAGGCTTGCGTCGACGCGGTCATGCAAAAGCTCGACTGCTCCAAGCTCGTCCGCAACACCGTGAATCTCCTCGCTGACAAGGGGCGCCTCGGGTACCTGGGAGAAGTGCTCGATACCCTCGAAGAGCTTGCCGAAGCGGAGACCGGCCGCATTCGCGTCGAGGTCGTCAGCGCCAAACCCTTGAGCGATGTCTACTACACCCAGCTTACAGAAAAACTCGAGCGAGTGACCGGCCGCGAGGTCGTACTCGTGAAAAAAGAAGATCCTTCGCTCATCGGAGGCGTGGTCACCCGTGTTGGCGACCGTGTTTTCGACGGGAGCCTCAGCAACCGGCTGAGCGAGCTTAGAGAGACCTTGCTTGCGAACGGCGAGACGCTGTAACCGCATCGAATCAGGAGCCTTGCAAAATGCAACTTCGCGCTGAAGAGATTTCCAACATCATCAAGCAGCAGATCGCGTCCTACGAAAAGTCGGTCGACGTGGTCGAGACGGGCACCGTTCTGACGATAGGTGACGGCATCGCCCGTCTCTACGGTCTTGAAAGCGCCATGGCGGGCGAGCTCCTCGAGTTCCCCGGTGGCGTGTACGGCATGGTTCTCAACCTCGAGGAAGACAACGTCGGTTGCGCGCTGTTGGGTTCCGACGTCGGCATCAAGGAGGGCGACACGGTCAAGCGTACCGGCCGCATCGTCGAGGTTCCCGTCGGCCCGGCGCTCGTTGGCCGCGTGGTGAACTCGCTCGGTCAACCCATCGATGGCAAGGGCCCGATCGAGAGCAAGCTCACCCGCCGAGTCGAGCTAAAGGCCCCCGGGATCGTCGCACGTCAGCCGGTTAGCGAGCCGCTTCAGACCGGCCTCAAGGCGATCGACTCCATGATTCCGATTGGCCGCGGCCAGCGCGAGCTCATCATCGGCGACCGACAGACGGGCAAGACCGCCGTCGCGCTCGACACCATCATCAACCAGAAGGGCACGGGCGTGTTCTGCGTCTACGTCGCGATCGGCCAAAAGCAGTCGACGGTTGCTCAGGTTGTCGACAAGCTCACGCAGTTCGGCGCGATG
>CAZHPJ010000246.1:0-4893 GCA_964534585.1 uncultured Sandaracinaceae bacterium
CAGACGCGGGATCCCGATCCCCGAGCCGCTCTATTCGACAGTCCTCGGCCGCTTCGGCTTCCCATACCTCCCCGACGACGCGGTCGTGCACGTGAAGTACCCCATCGTCATCGACAACACGGCGTTCGTACAAGCAACCGGCTTCGAGCCCCGCTACACCGCCAAACAAACCATGGAAGGCTTCCGCTGGAATTGAAGGGGTCAGACCCCTTTTCTTACGGCATGGGGGGGTTGACGGCGGCTTCGCAGGCGGCTGCGTCGAAGGCGGCTGGTGTGCAGGGGAGGAATTTGCCCTCGCCGTCCTCTTCGAAGTGGCTCTCGAGGGGTTCGTCGTCGTTGAGCAGGTGCTCGACGTAGTCGCGAAGGTTCATAGTGCCGATCTCGCTACCCGCCCAGGCGAGCGTGCCGAAATCGTTCTGGAAGAGATCGAGTGCCTCGCTCAGGCTGAACTCCTCGAACCCGGGAATCGTCACACAGTGGCTGTCATTCGTGGTGCGGTAGAATGGGATGTAGTAGCCAAGATTGCTCTTCGAGTCGTACTGAGTCCTAAGGAGCGCCGTGTCATCCCACCAGAGGCTATAGACGCTCGCTCGATCCAACGAGACGTTCTGGTCCAGGCCTACTCCGTCCCCCATGAAAGGCACGATCGGATCGCGCATATCCATGTTCTCGCGGGTCCAGAAGCGCTCGTACGAGTAGAGCGAGTAGTTGTAGTCGAGACGGTTGTAGGTCATCGCCAAGCGGTCATCGGGGAATTCCTCGGCCAGGATCGTATTGATGTTTCCAAAGTCCGCCCTGAGCTCATCCGAGCGCGGCGCCGAATCGATGAGCTTGTCGGCATCCCACGAAGACCGAACACGCTTATGCAACTCGAGAGAGCGCGAGGTCGCCGCCTGGTCGGGGTACAGCGGGCCCGAATCATCGAGCAGATACCCCTTCTGCACTCCCTCGATTCCGGTTCGCAGGAAGTAGTAGTTCACGAGCGCGCCCGCACCGCCTGCGCTACAGCCACTGACGAACAGCTTAGGCACGGTGGTGAACATCCCATTGAGCATCTCGATCATCGCGAGAACGTTTCGATGACCGGCGTGGCGGAACTCGAGGTCGTCCTCGACGCCGGCTGGATCTTGGTAAATCACCGTTCGATCGCCGGAGTACACGTCGCCCGTGCAGTACCCGACGAACACTTTGTTCCAGTCGGCCATCGGGCTCACGTCGGGGTCTTGATTGAGAAGCGGATAGACCAGGCTCGCGCCCACATCCATGCCTCCGATGTCGAAGAGCACGTCCGCGTGCGAGTCGGGAAGACCGTTTGGATTGGCTGCGCCGCGAATCCCGCCATTACCGCTGCAGCTCTCGTAGTCCCAACATGCGCCACCTCCCTCGAAGAAGACGATGACGTTGTCCGAGGTCTCGGAGAATTCCACCCAGAACTTGTAGGGGCTGCCGTCGCTGCAAGTCGCGCCCTCGGGCTCGAACTTCAACCAACTGCCGTATTCGGAAGGCACAAACCCGGTACCGCCCGCGCCCCCCGCCCCACTGCTGTCGCCGCCGCAACCGGTGGCGATCAATCCAAAAACCAAGCTGCAACCAAGGAACCAACGGGTAATCATGCCGCTAACCCTATCATTGAACCGGAGTCAGTCGAACGCCCGATCAGACCGCTGGGGTTGAGAAATTTTTTCGCGGTGGATCTCCAGGATGGTAATCCTTCCTCCTATGGAACCGCCTAACGAGCCGCTCGAACCCGAGCCCGGACCGATCGAATCGCGACCGGCTGAGCTTGGTTTCGCGCTAACCCGAGACAACGTCACGCTGACCGATCTGCTTTCCAGAGCTTCCGAGGCATGGTCGAGAGACCTCGCCAGCTGGCTACTGGCCATGCTGCTCTACGGGTTGCTCGCGCTCGGCATCCCGTTCGCGCTCGGCCTAGCGTGGGCGTTCTTCACGGCGATCCAACCAAGTAGCGGTGAGGCGAGCGCGGCGTTCGCAGCCGTGAACATCATCGTTCGATTCGCCATGTACCTGGTCCAGCTGGTCCTCTCGGCGGTGTTCACGCTTGGACTGTGGGCGATGGCAATACGTGGGATTCGAGGGCAGCGAACGACGGTCGGCGTGTTGTTCAGCCAGCTGTCGAAGATCTGGAAGTACATCCTTCAGTCGCTGGCCGCTGGGTTGGGGGTGGTACTGATCGTTCTTCCCATCATCGTGATCATCTTTCTCATGTTCGTAGGCCCGATCGATCTCGACACGCCTATGAGCGAGATCGTCGACGACGCTGGGATGCCGTTCGCGATTGCCTTCCTGGTGCTCTTGCCCCTCTACATCTACATCGCCACCGGCATCGCGTTCATGCAGGCAGAGCTCGCCTTCAACGACGACGCAGGCCCCATCGACGCTATTGTCTACTCGTGGCGCATCGCACGCGGCAAGCGCTGGCGGATCATCGGCGTAGGCTTGTTGGCGATCCTCATCGCGACGGGGTCAGCCATGCTGTGCGGCATCGGGCTCCTCTTCGGCGCACCCTTGTCGATGTTGCTTTTTTGCGCGCTGTTCCTCGCGCTTCGTAACGGCGCCGACGTCCCGCGTGCGAACACGGGCACGATCCTGGGAAGGAAGTACTAGCGCGGTGATGCCGCTATGTTGCCGCCGTCGACGGTGACAACACAGCCGGTCGTGCTCGGGGCGAGCGCGAGACTCAAGAACGCGTTTGCGACATCTTCGGCGGTGACCTCGCGGGCCAAGAGATTGGAGCGAAAGTAGGCATCCTTCTCGAGGCCTCGCGCCTTGGCGCGCTGGTCGATGAGCTCCGGTGGGAGGAGGCCAGTCCGGATACGGTCCGCGTTGACGGCGTTGCTCCGCACGCCCATCGACCCGCCTTCGATCGCGTATTGCTTCATGAGCGCAACGACCGCGGCCTTGGGAATCGCGTAGGGGCCAAACCCCTTGCCCGGATTGAACGCGGCCTTCGAGGCGTTGAACAGCAAGAAGCCTCCCATGCCTTGGGCCCGGAAAACTTGAGTTGCCGCCGAAGCGAGATACTGATGAGAAAAGAAGTTCACCTCGAAGCTACGCTGGAGCTCTTCGGTCGAAACAACATCGATGGCGCCCTGCGGTGCCATGCCCGCGTTCGACACGATGCCATCGATTCCTCCGAAAACGTGAACACAATGGTCGACGCTTGCGCGCACTTGCTCTTCGTTCGTGACATCCACCACCTCGCAGGGAGCACCGATCGACTCCGCGAGCTCGCGAAGGAGCGTCTCATCCCGGTCGGTCAGGTAGAGCGACGCGCCCGCGTCCGCAAATGCCTTCGCGCACGCAGCACCGATGCCTCGGGCCGCCCCGCTGATGTAGACCACCCTGCCCTGCAGTGGTTTGGGGCTCGCTTTGCCCAACTTGGCTTGTTCGAGCGACCAGTACTCCATGTCGAAAAGGTCCGCGGAGGACAGCACATCGTAGCGGCCGATCGCTTCGGCAGCCTCGATGACGGCAATGGTGTGCTCATAGATGTCGGCTGCGATGCGCGCGGCTTGCTCCGAAGCGCCCGCAGCGACGATGCCCAGCCCAGGCACCAGAATGATCCTCGGGTCGGGGTCTAGCTGCGCGACGCGACGCCCCTTTTGTTTCGCCTCCCGCTCGACGTACGCGACATAGTCCTCGCGATACGACGCAAGCCGCTCGTCGATGTGCGCGCCGATGGCACCGCCGTCCATCGCGGGCGCAACATCGAGCAACAACGGCAGGCGCTTCGTCCGAATGACGTGATCGGGCGTGGCAGTGCCGCGCTGGGTAACGCTCGAAAGATCCATGCGCGCCAAGAACGCGTCGATCGCTGGCCCGCGCCTCAGCGTCAGCAGGTAGCGCCTCTCACCCGCTCCGAGCTTGCCGCGGAGAATCGGCGCGACCGTCTCGTAGGCGAGTGGCTCCGGTTTTCCACGAACCACTCGCGCGTCCCCTGTCTTCGCCAAAGCGAAGCGCTCTGCGGCGTCGACCGCCTGAATATGCCGTTCGTAGCTCTCCTTCGCCGTATCGCCAAAGGTGAACAAGCCATGTTGGAGCAGGAGCAAGCCTTCAACGGTAGGATCGTTCTCGTAGACTTCGGCCGCAAGCTTGGCGAGCGCGAAACCAGCCATGACATACGGCACGATGGCGAGACGCGCTCCGTACACCTCTTTGCAGATCGCTTCCGCATTCGATTGGTCGACCAACGCGAGAATCGCGTCCGCGTGGGAATGATCGATGAACTTGTGAGGAAGAAAGCCATGCAAGAGGGTTTCGACCGAGGGGTTCGGCGAGCTCGAATCCATCAGGCGCGTGCGCTGCGCGTTGACCATGTCCTCATCGGAAAGTGTGTCCCGGTTTCGCAACGCTCCGAGGCTCTCGAGACGGACAGCCGGCAGACCCGCGGGCTCGATACTGCCGAGGTCCCAACCGCTGCCCTTCACACACAGGACAGGAACCGCGTCTCCGATGTCGTCGACGAAGGTCGTCTTCACCGAAGTGTTGCCACCACCGTGGAGCACCAATGCCGGGTCCTGCCCGATCAGACGCGACGTGTAGACGCGAAGCGCAACGTCCTCATTGACCCTCGGGTCGCGTTGATAGCGCTTGATCGTCGCTTGCGCGTCTGCGTCGGACCACCGGCTCTGCAAATTCGCCTGCCTTGGCCGGACTGTGACATGGTCGGTGGCACGGTGCCGACCAGCCTAGGTGCCCAGACCTGGAATCGAACCAGGGACACGAAGATTTTCAGTCCTCTGCTCTACCAACTGAGCTATCTGGGCCCGGAAAACAGGCGCGGAGCCTAGCCGCCGAAAGGGGGCTGTCAAGCATGATAGAAAACTTGCGTTCCGGTACGCCTTCAGGATTACAATGGTAGGTGGATGGTGT
>CAZHPJ010000247.1:0-4878 GCA_964534585.1 uncultured Sandaracinaceae bacterium
CCAACGGGACCTACGTGAACGACAACCTCGTGCAAGAGGAGGGGCGGCTTCGCCACGGCGACCAACTCAAGGTCGGTCGCACCATTCTGAAATTCATCGTCGGGGACAACGTGGAAGCGGAGTACCACGAAGAGGTCTATCGGCTGATGACGACCGATGGCCTCACGCAACTTTCCAACAAGAGGTACTTCGATGAGATGCTCGACCGGGAGGTTGCGCGCGCCAAACGATACAAGCGAAGTTTCTCGCTGCTCGTCTTCGATATCGATCTCTTCAAGAACATCAACGATCGCTGCGGTCACTTGGCCGGCGACGCCATCCTGCGACAGCTCGGCGCCGTTCTCTTGGGAAGACTTCGAGTCAACGATGTGTTGGCCCGAATCGGCGGCGATGAGTTTGCGCTCATCACGCCGGAAGTCGGCCTCGACGGCGCCACGGAGCTCGCGCGGAAAATCAACCACCTGATCAGAGATACGCGCTTCGAGTTCGAGGGGACGCGGGTTACGGTCACAGTGAGCATAGGCGTGGCTGAATGGCAGACGCACTACGAAGACCCTTTGGATCTATTCAAGGCCGCGGACGACAAGATGTACGAAGCCAAGCAAAACGGCCGAAACCAAGTCCGCTTCTAGCAGGCACACTGCCCTCTATTCGGCAAAGTCTCGTGGCGTCGAAGACACTTTACGGGGCAGGCATGCCGCAAGCTCCACGAAAGCCATCGCGATCACCCGAAGCGATGCGCCCGATTGGCGACCGGTGTGCCGCGGGTAGTGACTCACGGCGCACTCGCCCACGCTGAGCTCGGACCGCCGCGCCGCGAACAAGAGCTCGGCGCTGATGAACGCTCCCTCGCTTCGGAGATCACTCGAGCGCAGCAAGCTCTGTGGCACTAGCTTGAACGCGCAGTTCGCATCCCGCACCCGCAGGCCCAACATCTGGTTCACCAGAGCGGTCCACAACCAGCCCCACAGCCGACGCCACCAACCGTCCCGGCGATGCATCCGATATCCCACTACCATGTCGTGCTCTCTCAGGAGCTGAATCGCCACCGGAAGCTCCTCCAGATCGAACTGGCCATCGCCGTCGGTCAGGAAAACGTAGTCCATTCCGGCCCGACCGAGCCCTGAACGCACAGCGGCCCCATACCCGCGGTTTTGAGGGTGCGCGACGATCCGCAGTTCGTGGACGGTCTCCTGCAGCATCGCCAAGACCCGCGCCGTGTCATCCCTGCTGCCATCGTCCACGACGATGATCTCGAGCTCGGAGGCGAGCCGACGCCCGACTTCAGCGGCTTGCTCGACCACGCGGGCAATATTGCCTTCCTCGTTGAAACACGGAACCACCACGGAGAGACGCATCGGGCCGAGCCTAATTCGGGGTCTCCACAGCTTCAACCGACTAGCCGACCCCAGATCCTCGGCATACGAGCAGAGCGTCTGAGGTGAGACCCTTGCCAGGGAAATGGTGCGTGGCTATGTTCGCCACAGTACTGGAAAAACTTGGGTTCTGACCGAGTTGGAGTAGAACATCAGCATGAGCGACGAAGAGGAAACAATCACATCGATCCCGCCCCCCGATACGGGCGAAATCGAGTTTGGCGACGAGCTTCCAGTTCTTCCCATCCGCAACGCGGTGCTCTTCCCGGCGGCCGTCGCACCGTTTGATGTGGGCCGCGAGAAGTCCGTCGCCCTCGTCGAAGATATCGAGAACCTCGATCAGCCGATCATCGCAATCGTCGCCCAGCGGGATCCGTCGACCGACGACCCAGATCGGAGCGACCTCTATCCGGTAGGGGTCGCGGCGCGCGTCCTCAAAGCGCTCAAGCACAGCTCAGGGAACTACAGCCTCATTCTCCAGGGCCTGGTGCGAATCCGCCTCGAACAGGTGGTGACATCCGAGCCGTACATCCGCGCTCGCGTGTCGCGTCTGCACGAGCCGCCCGCCGAGGACGTCGAGAGCGAAGCGCTGGCTATGAGCCTTCGCGACGTCGCCAAGCAAGTCATCCAGCTCATGCCGGAGCTGCCTCGCGAGGCAGGCTCACTCATCGACTCCATTCAGGAGCGCGGTCAGCTTGCCGACTTGGTGGCGGCGAACCTGGACGCCCCGGTGGATGAGAAGTCGGAGCTCCTCGAGACACTCGATCCGAAGGAACGGATTCGCAAGGTTCTGCGTCTGCTCACGCGTCAGCTCGAAATCCTCAAGATGCGGGAGCGCATCAACTCCCAAATCAAAGAGGAGATGGGCAAAAACCAGCGCGAATACGTCCTGCGCCAACAGCTCAAGGCCATCAAGGAAGAGTTGGGCGAGGAGGAAGGCGATCAGGGCGACCTCGACATCGTCGAGGAGCACCTAGCCAAAGCCAACTTGCCGGCCGAGGCCGACGAGGTCGCGCACAAGCAGCTCAAGCGCCTGCGCCAGATGCAGGTCGGCTCAGCGGAATACACCGTCGTTCGCACCTACATCGAATGGATTCTCGACGTCCCCTGGAGCAAGCAGACCACCGACAACATGGACATCGCGGCCGTGCGCAAGGTTCTCGACGAGGACCACACCGGCCTCGATAAAGTCAAAAAGCGCATCGTCGAATACCTCGCCGTCCGTAAGCTCAAGGCAGACAAGAAGGGTCCGATTCTGTGTCTCATTGGGCCACCTGGTGTCGGTAAGACCTCGCTCGGCCGATCAGTCGCGCGCGCACTAGGCCGCAAGTTCCACCGCATCAGCCTCGGTGGCGTCCACGACGAAGCCGCGATTCGTGGCCACCGGCGCACGTATGTGGGCGCCCTGCCCGGCCAGGTCATCCAAGGGATGAAGAAGGCTGGCACGATCAATCCGGTCTTCATGCTCGACGAGATCGACAAGATCGGGCACGACTTCCGCGGCGACCCGGCAGCGGCACTGCTCGAGGTGCTCGACCCCGAGCAGAACGACAGCTTCAGCGATCACTACCTCGAGATTCCGTATGACCTCTCGAAAGTGATGTTCATCGCCACGGGCAACATGGGCGACACCATCCCGGCGCCGCTTCGGGACCGCATGGAGATCATCGAGATCCCTAGCTACACGCGCCGCGAGAAGGCCGACATTGCCCGCGTGCATCTCATGCCAAAGCAGCTCTATGAGCACGGGATCAAGCCGGAGCAGGTCACCCTCGAAGACGCAGCCATCGACTCGATCATCGATCACTACACCCGCGAAGCCGGCGTTCGTAACCTGGAGCGTCAAATCGCAAGCGTCATTCGTGGCGTTGCCGTGAAGGTCGCGGAAGGCGAGGAGGGGCCGTGGGTCATCTCCGACGAGGAGTCACTACGGCCCTACCTGGGATCGCCTCGATTTAGCTCGGAAGTCGCAGAGCGCACCGCAGAAACCGGCGTCGCGACCGGCCTCGCCTGGACGTCCGTGGGCGGTGAGATTCTCTTCATCGAATGCACCCAGATGCACGGCACGGGCAAGCTCCAGCTCACCGGCCAGCTCGGTGACGTCATGAAGGAGTCTGCACAAACCGCAATGAGTTATGTCCGAACGCACGCTAAGGCGTTTGGCATTGCGGAGGACTTCCTCGAGAAGAGCGACATCCACATTCACATCCCTGCCGGCGCAATGCCAAAGGACGGGCCGAGTGCGGGTGTCACCATGATGACAGCCATCGTTTCATTGCTGACGGGTATTCACGTGCGTCACGACGTCGCGATGACGGGCGAGATCACGTTGCGTGGCCGCGTACTTCCGGTCGGTGGCGTCAAAGAAAAGGTGCTCGCGGCCCACCGCGCGGGAATCAAGCGGCTCATTCTTCCCGAGCGCAACACCGCCGACCTCGACGAGGTTCCGCAGGAGGTTCGGGAGACCCTCGAGTTCGTGCCGGTGTCCAAGATGGACGCCGTCCTGGCGAACGCTCTCCTCGACGCGGATCGCCTACGACTCGACCTCAGTGAACCACGCCCCGACAAGGGCGAGGCCGAGGCTGTCCAGCCGTCCCCGTAAAATGTCTCCGACACCACGGGGCAGGCCCCGCAAAAGACCCCAAGACTCGAGGGGGCGAAGCCCCGTGGTGCCAAAGGCACTTTACGGGGTAGTCTCCGTGCATGGGTGAGATCAAAACTACGGTCCTGGGCGCCGGCTCGTGGGGCACGGCGTTGGCGAAGCTACTCGCCGACCAGGGGTATCCGACTCGGCTTTGGGCGCGCCGCAAGGTGATGGCGGACGCCATTCAAGCCGACCGCGAGAATCAGGCCTACCTGCCTGGGTTCCCGCTGCCCGACACGCTCGAGACCACCTCCGATCTCCAGTACGCGCTCGACGGTAGCGAGCTCGTCGTGTGCGTGGTGCCGACCCACGGACTGAGGGGAGTGCTCGAGGACGCGGCGCCTCTCATTGGCACGAACGCTCCGATCGTCAGCGCGACGAAGGGGATCGAGGTCGACAGCCTCATGCTGATTTCGGAGATGTTCGAAGACATTCTTCCCGAGTCCCAACATCGTCAGCTCGCCTACTTGGGTGGGCCAAGCTTTGCGAAGGAAGTCGCTGCCTGCCTTCCCACGGCGGTATCGGTCGCGGGGCATGACGCCGATGTGGTCGGGGTAGCGCAAAAGGCCCTCACCACGGACCGATTCCGCGTCTACAGCACAGATGACGTCGTGGGCGTCGAGCTCGGCGGCGCACTCAAGAACGTCGTGGCCATCGCGGCGGGCATCGCTGACGGCCTCGGCTTCGGACACAACACCCGCGCCGGGCTGATCACGCGCGGGCTCGCCGAGATCTCGCGCCTCGCGATTGCGAAAGGGGCAAACCCGCTGACGCTGGCCGGCCTCAGCGGGATGGGGGACCTCGTGCTCACATGCACGGGTGACCTCTCACGAAACCGCAACGTCGGCCTTCAGATCG
>CAZHPJ010000248.1:0-4877 GCA_964534585.1 uncultured Sandaracinaceae bacterium
GGTGCTGGACCTGGGCTCTCTGAATTCTCGTCAGCGCGACGCAGTCGTTCACGAGGGGGGGCCGCTCGTGGTCTTTGCGGGCGCTGGAAGCGGCAAGACCCGCGTCATCACGTTTCGCATTGCGCACCTAATCTCTGCGCGCGGGGTGGCTCCCTGGAGGATTCTCGCCGTCACGTTCACGAACAAGGCGGCCGGCGAGATGCGAGAGCGCCTATTGGCTCTGCTCGGCGAGCAGGGCGCCGCCGTTCAAGTGGGCACGTTTCACGCGACCTGCGCCCGGCTGCTCCGGCGCCACGGAGAGAGCTTCGGCCTCTCCAAGGATTTCACGATCTACGACGACCAGGACCAGCTGGCACTGGTGAAGCGCGTGTTGCGTGACTTGGGGCTCGACGAGAAACGATATCAGCCGAAGGCGATGGCGAGTCGGATCAACCGCGCCAAGCAAGAGGTTCAAGGGCCCGACGACATCGAAACGCCCGATGCTCGGTCGGAGGTCATTCGTCGAGTGTACACGACCTATGAAGAGCGCCTTCACCAAGCGAACGCGCTCGATTTCGGCGATTTGATCTACCGCACCGTGCGCGCGCTCGAGTCGGACGGCTCGTTTCGTGAGGCGGTAGCGGGCCGCTTCTCGCACGTGCTCGTCGACGAGTTCCAAGACACCAATCATGCGCAATTTCGGCTGGTTCGGTTGCTGTCCGAAAGGCACCGGCACCTGTGCGTCGTGGGCGACGACGATCAAAGCATCTACCGATGGCGTGGCGCGGACCGCCGCAACATCCTCGATTTCCGTGCATCGTTCCCAGACGCTACCTTGGTCAAGCTCGAACAGAACTATCGCTCGACGCGCCGCATCCTCCGCGCTGCCAATGCGGTGATCGCGAGGAACACGGACCGCGAGCCGAAGGAGCTCTGGACCGACAACCAAGAGGGCGATGCCATCTTGGTCGTCCGCACGATGGATGAACGCGACGAGGCACGCCTGGTGTTGCGGGGCGTCCGCGAGCTCCTCTCGCAGGGGCACAGCCTTTCCGACGTAGCGGTCTTCTATCGAACGCACGCTCAGTCGCGTGTCATCGAGGAGTCGCTCCGAAGCGCCAACATCGGCTACCGCATCGTCGGTGGGATGCGGTTTTACGATCGGGCGGAGGTGAAAGATCTGCTCGCGTATCTGCGCGTGATGAACAACCCAGTAGACGACATGAACCTGCTGCGAATCATCAACACACCCGCAAGAGGGATCGGAAAGACAACGGTTACACGCCTTCTCGACCTGGCCGCGCAGCACGGCCGGAGCCTCCTGGAGCTCCTAGACGAGCAAGCCACGTTGGACCAGTTTGGCAGCGCTGCGCGCAAGCGTCTCACAGTTTTTCGTGATCTGATGTCAGATTTGCGCGACGTCCGCACTGCTGGGGCGCCGCTTGGTGAAATCGGCGCTGCGCTCGTCGAGCAAAGCGGATATGGCGAGATGCTCCAGCACGACGACACAGCCGAAGCGGATGCCCGGTACCAGAATGTCCAGGAGCTGGTGGCGTCCATGGACGAGTTTCAACGCGAGCGCCCCGAAGAGACTCTTGCCGACTTTCTCGAGAACGTGACGCTGCACACGTCCGCCGATGAGCAAGCTGGTGGTGCGCTAGCGGGAGAGCGCTCTACCGCCGGGGACCGGGTCACTTTGATGACGGTGCATGCTGCTAAGGGGTTGGAGTTCCCGGTCGTCATGGTCACGGGACTCGAAGAGCAGGTATTTCCCTTCAAAGGCATCGATCCCTGGGAAGATCCCGAGGAGCTCGAAGAGGAGCGGCGCCTCGCCTACGTGGCGTTCACGCGCGCCAAGCAGCGGCTGGTCCTGAGCTTTTCCGCCATTCGTAGGATTTTCGGTCAGCAGCGCGTTGGTATCCCCTCACGGTTCTTGACGGAGCTGCCCGGTGAAGACATCGAATGGATCGGCGCGAGGTCGGGCTCGTCTACACGCTCTTCGGCTCCGGAGGAGCCCCGCTATGAGCCGGCGGACAGCTATGTGGACTACAGTGAAGGTTCCGACCTCGCCGATCTCGAGGGGCTGCGGCGCGGCGCGCAGGTCCGGCACCCAAAGTTTGGGGTAGGCGAGGTGCGAGAGGTGGTGCAGGGATCGCCGCCCCGTGTTTCCGTGCGCTTTCCCGGCTGGGGTACACGCAAGATCATCGCGTCGTACTTGGAGCCCGTCTAGACCGCCTTTGGCGGCGGTTTGTCCCGCCCCACCGCCCTAGTCGTCCGACTTGCTGGGCGAGCCGGGCTTGGACGGGCTGCTGGTCGAGTCGGGCTTGGGCGGGCTGCTCGTCGAGTCGGACTTGGTCGAGTTGCTGCTGGCTGATGATGAGCTCGAGTCATCGCTCTTCGGGCCACTCCCTGATCGGTTCGAGGGCCCCGAGTACAGGTCAGATTCCCAGCCACCGCCCTTGAGGATGAAGCCACCACCAGCGATCATGCGGCGTGCTTTGAGCTTGCCGCAGCTCGGACACTTCTTGGTCGGCTCTTCGGTGATGCGCTGCTCGCGTTCGAACTCGTGGCCGCAGTTGTCACAGGCGTAGTCGTAGGTAGGCATGGCGTCAGGGCTCACTCGTATTCGTTGCCGAGCTCGCTCACGAACTTGTGAGTCCACAGAATCGCGTCTTTTCGACCGCCCTCACCATCGAGAATGCCCTGCGCCAGGAGCCCAGTCTTGCGGTATCCCGCTGCCACGAACGCAGTCGAAATCTCGACGTTATCATTGGGGGCAAAGGCAAATTCAGCTACGATCCCCCGTTCTTTGAGCTCGTCTCCGAGCAGCCGAAGGCCGGCGATTACGGCTAGCGTCTCGTTCTCGTTCGTCGGCAGTCGCAGCACTTCGATGAGGGCATGACCGAAGCAGTCTTGGAACTCGGCCGAGATGTAGTTGGTCTTGCTGCGACGAACGCTAGCGTCGTAGTAGATCCGCTGCGCGTCGCGCCCAAACATGTCGAACGAACCGAATGCGGGACTCTTTCGCCACGCGGCGTCGCGCGCGGAGAGGGCGTCCTTTTCGGTTGCAGGACGAACGGAAGCGCCTTTGATCTTTTCGGGGATCTCTGCGGCGGCCTTCTTGCCGGCGTTGATCGTTCGTTCAGTGAGCTTGGCCGAGGCGTCGGTGACTTCAATCGAGGCGGTCTTGTCGCCGATCACGCATCCGCAAAGATGTCCATCACTGCGCTTATAGAAACCCGGGATCGTGCCTTCGCGAACGAAGCCGACGCGCGTCCATGAAGAAACCTCGTCCTTTTCGACGAGCGTGATCACCTTTTCGACATTCTCTTGGGTAGCCACCGACTGAATGTAGAGCCGCTTCGCTGGGAGCGCGCCCGCCCTGAAGTCGATGACGCGAACGGATCGCGTTCGACGATTCAACAGGAGGCAAAGGTAGGCGCTGTCGCTCCTAAAATAGAGCTGTTCGACCGTGGGCTTCTTGGAGGGTCGTTTAGTGGCAGCAGCTTTTGCTCGAGCCATGAGTCAACACCTTGAAAATACTTTAGTTTTCAGAATGAGGCGGAATGTAGTGTGTCGATCCCACCGTGTCAAAAGGACAGGGGCAGGCCCGACGCGCGAACCTGCCCCTTCCTGATTGTTTACAGCGACTACTTGAGCGCTTTGTCGATCGCGGCCTTGAACGCTGCGTAGGGCTGTGCGCCCTGCAACAGCTTGCCGTTGATGAAGAATGACGGTGTGCCGATTCGGGCACCCGCCTTGGTTACGGCCGCCATGTCGGCCTCGACCGCAGCCTTGTACTTGCCGGAATCGAGCGCAGCCTTGAATGCCTTCATGTCGATTCCACCGACTTGCTCAGCGAATTTCTCGAGATTTGCTCGCGTAAGCGCCTTCTGGTTCTGAAAAAGGAGGTCGTGGTACGCCCAGAACCCCTTGTTGCCCTTCTGAGCAAACACCTCACGAGCCGCCTGCGCTGCCGGCTGGGCATTTGGGTGGAACGGAAGCGGGTAGTCGCGCCACACGATTTGCACCTTGTCACCGTACTGCTCGATGACCTGGGCGATAGTCGGGTTGACCCGGCTGCAGAAGGGGCACTGGAAGTCGCTGAACTGCTGGATCACGACCTTGGCTTTCGCCGCCCCCTTGGTGGGAGCGTTTTTCGGAACGGGGATGTCGTAGACCTTGTTGGCGTCCGGCGCGGCAGCAGCCGGCTTCGTCTTCGGTCCCGTCTCGCCGTTGGCGATGATCGTCTCGTAGACTTTAGCCTTAGGCGTGCCCTTGGCTACGAGCGCCTTGGCCTTGACGAGCTCCTCATCGATCACGGCGGTGAAGGCCGCCAGAGGCTGAGCGCCTCGCAGGTTTCGTCCGTTGATGAAGAACGCCGGGGTACCACGAGCGCCCAAGCTGCTAGCCAGTGTTTGCTGCTGTTGGATCGTCTTGCCGTACTTGTCGTCCGTGATCGCCTTCTTGAGCTTGGCCATGTTCAGCCCCTGATCTTTGGCCCACTTCTCGAGGTTGGCGGTCGTCAGGGCTTTCTGATTTGCGAACATTTTCTCGTGCATCGCCCAGAAGCCCTTGTTGCCCTTCTGTGCGTGCGCTTCGAGAGCCGCGTTCGCCGCGGGCCTGGCGTTCTTGTGGAAGGGCAGCGGGTTGTTCATCCAAACGAGCCGAACATCTTTGCCGTACTTGTCCCGCACTTGCTTGAGAGTCGGTTCCACACGGCCGCAGAACGGGCACTCGAAGTCGCTGATTTCGACGATGGTGACCAGCGCGTCGTCCGAACCCAGCTGCGGTTCGTTACCCTTGAGCGGGACCTTGTACACTGCCTTGGGATCGGGTTGCCCGGGCTTTGCTGCCGCCGGTTTCGGTGCGGCAGCTTTGGTGAGGCCGTCCTTCGT
>CAZHPJ010000249.1:0-4874 GCA_964534585.1 uncultured Sandaracinaceae bacterium
TATGACTACTTGAAAGAGACCGCGCTCGACTACGCGTTCATCCTGACCCACCTGCAGTAGCCTCGGGCCGAAAACGGTATCACCGGAGAACGACTCGCGACGTGCGTGCTCGCGAAGCAACCGGGGCACGGGGAACGCGGGGCGGGGATTCGGCGAGCGGCTCGGCTTGCAATTGTGGTCGGATGCACTTGAGAGCTTTGACCACGCAAGCCTCGCCTCGACGCGCGCGCCAATCGGGGGTGGTTGCTGTCTTGCCGATTCGCACTTGCGACGTCGCCGAATCCCCGCCTCGCGTTCCCCGTGCCCCTCCATACGGAGATATCTACACAGGAGAACGGCTCGGGATGGCCAGCACAGCGATTGGGGCGAGCCCCGACGTAGGTCGCCGTAGGGAGACGGGCGAGCGGGTCCCGATCGCGAGCACGGCCGTCCCTAACCGTTCTCCGATCGTGTGGTGCGCCCCTCCGCACGTAGACTTCTCCGCTGGTCCAGTTGATGTGCGGACCTAGTTGCGGTTGCGGTCGTGGTTGCGGCGTGAGCGTGGGGCTGGGACTGCGTTGCCCGTCTTGCACGCCAGCCAATGCAGGATATCGAGCGACGACAGCAGGCCAACGACCTTTCCAGCCGCGTCGACAACCGGAAGCCGGTGGATGCCCTCGTAGGCCATCAAGGCCGCAGCTTTCGACAGCGACTGGTCCTCGTGCAGTGTGAAGGACATCGAGGTCATGATGTCCCCCGCTCGACCCTCCGGCGTCACGCCGTGCCGGAGGAGGTCGGTCTTGGAGACGACGCCCACCGGTCTTCCCTCCTCGTCGATCACGGGGGCGCCGCTGTACCCGCCACCGAGCAGGCAGCTCGCCAACGCCGGCAGGCTCACGTCTTCGGTCACACATTGAACGTTGAGGCTCATGATGCGTGACACCGGCGTGCAGTCGGCACGCTGGTGAAGCTTTCGCACGAACCCTTCGCGTTCTCCTGCTGCGAGCAGGCGCCGGAAGGACCGTCGAGGCGTCGGCGCGCTGCTCTTGTAGCAATGCAGCAGTCCACTTCGCTCCTCCCGGTCGAACGACAGGCCGATGTATGCCTCGCAGTCGACGCACTCATTGACCCGTACGGTGCGCATCTGTGGGGGGCAATAGACCGTGGAGTACGAGGCTGTAGCTCCGTCCGCCGCCAGCGTCTGACGGACGCGAATCTCGAGCTCGTAGTAAGGCGCCTTGGAGGCCATTAGCGTCCCTAGAGGGAGAGTATGCGGGATGGGTTGCGGCATCAAGTGTGTCAGAATCAGCGTCGGCGCAGCCCCGTGGACGACGCAATGCGTCGGCTTTACGGGGTGAGCGTGAATTGAGAACGCCGGCGGGGTTTCCCTCGCCGGCGTTTCATCTCGATAGGCGTTTCCGCCTACTCTTTGATCTGTCGTCGAATCTTCCCTAGCGCCTGCTCCTGCAGCTGCCGGATTCGTTCACGGGACAGGTTGTATTTGTCGCCGATCTCTTTGAGCGTGAGCTCGTCCTCGTCGTCGAGGCCGAAGCGCCAGCGGAGGATGCGGGCCTCCATGGGAGTCAGCGTGTCGAGCAGCCTGCGCACCTCGTCGCTCCACTTGCGGGAGACGAGCTGCTCGTAGGGCGTCGGCACGTTTTCCTCTTCGAGGAAATCGATGAACTTACGGCCATCCTCGTCGTTGACGGGACGGTCGAGCGAGAACGGGGTCTCGGCCCAGTAGCCCTTGATCTTCTCGAGCTTCTCGGCAGCGATGCCCGTCTCCTTCTCGAGCTCTTCGGGCGTAGGCTCCTTGCCGGTGCGGGTGGCGATGGCCTGAGTTGCGCGCGCCACGCGGTTGTACGTGTCGAGCATGTGCACCGGGATCCGAACCGCACGGCCCTTGTCGGCCAGCGCGCGGCTGATCGCGTGCCGGATCCACCAGGACGCGTAAGTGCTGAAACGGTAACCGCGGTTGTGGTCGAAGCGCTCGACAGCTTTCATCAGGCCGATGTTGCCCTCTTGGATGAGGTCGATGAGCGGCAGGCGGCCACGGTTGTAGCGGCGGGCGATCGAAACCACGAGACGCAGGTTGGCAGCAACGAAGCGGTTCTTCGCTCGCTGTTGAGCTTTTTGCGCGCCGCGCACGTGTTGCAGATACCGCTTGAACGCAGGGGTCACGCGGACGTGATCACCGACGATGTCACGCTCGTCTGCGAAGTCACCGGCGAGACGGTGCACCGCGCGGTCGGAGTCCTGGACGAACAGACGATCGCTGTCGCAGTCGCGCATCTTGGTCGAGAGCTGTAGACAAAGATCGCTCCAACGGGTTTCCTGGCGCTTCCCGAGCTTCTCGGCCTTCGCGCTCTTACAGAGCTTGCGGAGCGATGCGAGCTCGGGGAGCGGCTGGTCGTCGACGCGATCCTCGATGACGGTAGCCACGCTCTCGAAGCACGGCGGGTAGCTGAGCAGAGCCTCCCAGTAGGCGATTTCGAGGCGCTCAACCTGCTTGGCGGCTTCGATCTCTTCTTGGGGGGTGAGCACCCGATGACCGATCATCTCTCGGAAGTACCGAGTAAGGGTCGAATCCCCAGCGCCCTGGCGCTCGAACTCCTTGAGAGCCTTCTCGCTCTCGACGCGAGCCTTCTCGAGCTGCTCTTTGCTGGGCTCCGCCGCCCCGGCGGGACGCGCGGCTCCGGACTGGCCTGCGGCGCGCTTCTGAACCTCGGTTTCAGCCTTCGGTTCCGCTTGCTTGGATACCTTGGCCCTCATCTGGCTCTTCCTCGTGGACTGACGTGTCGCTACCTGTCTTGTCATCTTCCCTCTCGCCTTCCGGTGGCGCCCCGCAGTGTGTGGCACCCCGCGCTACTGGCTGAACACTCGAGACCGCCCGACTCTTCCACCGAGCGTGAACCGTTCGTTCGAGTCAAATCGGGATGCACGCTCCGTGCCGGAATGCACAACGAGCCCGAATCCGCCCCACGAACACATGGCTTTGTCGTAGGGATGACAGGGAGTATATGGGTCCTTGAGCGCCGCTGTGAAGGGGTATTCGACGTGTTTCTGCGGGCAAATTCCAGTGACAATACTGCTCGTCGCGAGCTATTGGAATCCGTGGGACGACGGCTCCCCCTCGCTGTAGCCACTCTCTCCGCGATGGCGGTTTCCGCTGCGGCCACGGCTGGCTACGCATGGTTGGTGGGGCCCCTATTGCTTAGTTTAGAGGGTGATTCGGCAGTTGGAGCGCCCCTTAGCGCGCTGGTATTCCCAAGTCTGTCCGTGATTCAGATCGTCTGGATCCTCGTCCTTCTCGGCGTCGTGAGAACGCTCTCGGAGACCATTCGGGCGAACCTCGCCTCCAGGCTTCAACTCAGAGTAATTCGCGAGTTTCGGGGCAAAGTACTCGCCCATGTGCTGCACCTCGAGCCGACGACGCTCCTCCGCTGGCCCCGCGGGGAGCTCGCCTCACGCGTTCAGGTCGAAGTCCACGGGGTACGTATACTGCTCCATATGGGTGTAGCCCAGGGCATTCGGAGCATATTGGTGGCTACTGCACTGGCCACTGTGGCACTGAGGGTGGATACTGCACTAGCCATCCCTGGGCTCTTGGTGCTGCCTTTGGCGGTGGTCGTCATCGTGTTTGCGGCCCGTCCCTCGCGGCGCCTCCAACGGGGGCTCTTCGCGGCCGAGTCCTCGGTCGTCTCAGATACCGCCGAGGCCATCGATGGAGCCGCGGTCCTACGGGCCTACGGGGCCGTAAACCCAACCTGGGAAAAAATCGACCGGGGGGCGGCACGGTCGGAAGAGCAGGGAATCGCGGCCGAGACCTGGAGTGCGGTCGCAGGGCCCATGGTGGAGCTTGCCGGGGCGCTGGGCATTGCGGTCGTCTTCGCGCTTGCTTGGTCGACCCGGAGCTCCGTGGACCTAGCTGCGACGGGAACGGTGCTGGTCGCGCTCGTCTTGATGTATCGGCCCCTTCACGGCCTTGCCCAAGCGGTGTTCGGCTGGTGGTCCGGCTTGGCTTCATTGGACCGGCTCGACGAGCTTTTCTGCCTGTCTGCCGAGCCGCTCGAGCCCAGAGCGCCACACACGGAGCCGATTGCGTCGCTGCGCTTGGACGACATTGCCTTTGGCTACGACGACCGACCCGTGCTGAAGGGCGCCAGCGCGTCGTTCCGTGGAGGCGAGCTCGTCGCGATCGCAGGCGCCAGTGGAGCGGGCAAGTCGACGTTGCTCAGCCTGCTTGCGGGCGTTCTTCCGCCGGCTCGTGGCGGCGCCCTGGTCGACGGAGTGCGGGTGTCGCGTGACGCGCTCACCGCCGTGACCGCGTGGATGCCCCAAAACCCGGCGCTCTTCCGCGACACAATCCTGAACAACATCGCGTTTGGCACCGACGCTCCCGACCGCGCGCGGGTGATCGAGGTGTGTCGCCGCGTTGACGCGCATGCATTCATCGCCGCCAGGCCTCGAGGCTACGACGGCATGCTTCACGAAGGGGGCGCCGATCTCTCGATGGGCCAGCGGCAGCGACTCACGTTGGCCCGGGCTCTGTACCGGGCTGCGCCGGTGCTGCTGCTCGATGAACCGACCTCGGCGCTCGACGACGAGCAGGAGCGTAACGTCATCCGTGTCTGCCGCGAGCATGCGGACCTCGGCGGGTTGGTCATCGTCGCCACGCATCGCGAGGATTTCCTTCGTCATGCGGACCGCGTGTTAGAGCTGCGGGACGGAACGGTGATCGAGTGGGCAGGACGAACCGCAGATGCGCTATTGCACTAGCGACCTTCGTGTTGCTGACGACTTGGGTGGGGACCGTCTCCGCCACCCCCTCCCCCGACCCCGTGGCCCACGCGGTTGGCGCCCGCAACCCCGACGGGGCGCACGCTCACGCGCGC
>CAZHPJ010000250.1:0-4856 GCA_964534585.1 uncultured Sandaracinaceae bacterium
ATGCCCGCCGTCGTTGCAGTGGGGAAATCTGCGTAGTCGACGTTGGCCCGAAGCTGAGTCAGGAAGCCAGCGCATAGCGTCTGCCCGGATGTCGGGTTGGTGATCTGCACCGCGGGAACGGCGAGCTCGGGTGAGTCGACCGTGACCTTGTAGACGTTGTCGCCGTTCGAAGTGAGACTGAAGGAGAGCATGCCACCGGAAGGTCGGATCGCCCTATAGACGATGCCCGAGGCTCCGCGCGAGATCAGATCGACGCTCGCGGAACCTGCAGGGATGAAAATTTCGTCAGCGGCGGGATCTGCAGGGAATTCGATGGTGATATTCGCTAGAAATGCTCGGTTGGCATTCGAGCCGGTCGGCATCGTGAAGTTGTACCAGTCGACGTCTCGGGGAGGCGTGTACGGCACGTCTCCAGGGATTGTCGCAATCGTGCCGGTTGCTGTTCCCCCGAATGCTAGCGTGGTCGCTTGTGCGGGGCTGTCATCAGGCGATCCGAGCTCACTGTAGTTCAACGAGTCATCGTAGCCCTGGCTCGCGAAGTCCTGATAGGGCGAAACCTCACGTCCTGCCGCTGCGGCTTGCAACACCGCCAAAGGATTGACGAACAGTCTGCGTTCGACGGGTTGGTCCGCGAAGCCAAGCGCCACCAACTCCGCATTGCTGAACGTGTTGGCTTCGTCAGTGAGGATGGCGGTGATGCGATCGACGATGGTGCGCCGCTCGGCATCTGTGACCCCTGGTGCGTTCGGATCCAACGCCGGGTCCATCGCCTGCATCATGGCGACGAGGCCAGTGATGAAGGGTGCCGCAGCACTCGTGCCCCCAATCGTACTCCCAGTCAGCGTTGACGCAGGATCGTCCGTGTTTACCGGAGAAAAGTAAGTGGACCCGATCGGCGCCCAGATGTCCACGGCGTCTCCGAAGAAGTGCACATTGCCGAGGTCGCTGTCGACAGCGCCGACCGCGATGGTGGCGCCGAAAACGGCCGGCACGACCTGCCAATCTTCAAGGCGCGCGTTGTCGAGATCGACATAGTCTCGAATCACCGGCGGAAGGCTCGTCGCCGGCAGTCGGTTCCCTGCGCTTGCGATGACCGGCACGCCTGCCCTCTTTGCGTGCCAAACGCCGCTGCTCATCGGGCTTGCCAGATTCCCGAACGCCAGTGTGGCAAAGCACGCGCCAGTGGAGAAGGCTCCAGCCAATGCGGCCGCAGGGCATGCAAGGGCCGCCGGCGGAAAGATAAGCGAGATGACTCCGGCCACGGCGCAGGTAGCGGAGACGGCCGCAGCCAATACCCCAGCGATCGCGGCGCAGAGGCCTGCACGCCCTGCTGCGGTGCAGATGTTGAAGTCGGGGCCGATGGTCGTGAGAATCTTGCACGGGTATCCACCGCTGATATTGATGCATGATGCGCCGTCGTCGGTGGCCCTGCGTATTCCGTCACCGATTTCGAAGATGTACGACGCTGTGTCGTACTTGTACATCATTGGTACGGCGACCTGCCCGCCGACACCTGAGGCTCCAAAGTCGTTACTGACGATTCCTCCGAGCGTCGTGACTATCCCGGTGCCGTGCCAAGATTTCTCGCCAAAGAAGCTGTTGCCGACTGTCGGAGGCCCTTCTGCCGCGCCAGGGCCGCAAGTAAAGCCCGAGGAGGCGGTCATGTCGCACTCGACCCACGGACCACTGGCAGGTGCGCGGAAGTCCGCGTTGGGCGCAAAGCCAATATCGAGGATGCCGACGTTGATGAGGCGTGAATCTGCATCCCACAGCGCGTTGAACGTCCATGCGGCCGGTACGTTTTCGACGCATGGGTTGTCAGGGTCGCCGGGCATGCAAGGCGCGGTCGACGACGGGGAGCCGACCATCCGCATGGTGTGCGTGACACTAGCGCGCTCCGTCGGTGCGATATCCGGTGCGCCGTGGTACTGGATACGCGGATTGACGGCGACCACGTAGCCCTCGAGCTGATAGCGGAGCGCCAAGTAGTAGATGCCAAGCGCGTCGCTCTTGCTTGCAAGCAGGTCGTCATTTTCGCCGAAGAAGCCGCGTAACTGTGGCAGATATTCGATCTCCGCTGCGCTTGGATCCACGGCGATGAGATAGACGAGCTGCTCCGTCGTCTCTCCGAGGTCGTTGACGAACTCTTGCGAAGCGATCACCGAACCACCTCTCTCATCCAGGAACGCCTGCAAGTGTGCCTCGTCCCTCGGATAGAAGATCAGTTCCTCCGTGGCGATCTGCACAGGCAAGCCGTCTCGTGGCACGATCGTCCCGACCGGTTTGGCTTCGGGCGGGGGGCTTCGCTCGTCGTCGGTGGCCGCGAGCTCCGGTTCGATGTCGACGCTCGCGTAGTTCGCAGGGTCGTCTTCAAAGAAGGCGACGTCGACCACCCAATCTTCTTCTACATTCTCGAGCGAGGGATCTGTCTTGTCGATGAAGTACATCGCCGCCAATGTTTCGTTGGGGGCCAGGGAGAGGACTCCGTCCAAGGGTTCTGCGATATCGCTGAGAGCGCGTACTGGAAGTGCGCTTTCGGAGACATACCGGCCTGCACCGTCTGCGCGTAGCCGGATGGTTTCCACATCGCCCGAGACGGATCCCGCAACCGCCACGTCGAGGACCTGGTTTGGCGGCGTCACATCGCCAAAGTCGAGCACGACGGTGAGTGATTGCCCGTCGGCGTAGAACAACGCATCGAGCTGTAGCTCGATGCCTGATGTGCTCGTGACGGCCGTGAGGCCCCCTTCCTCCTCTTTATCGCCTCCACTCGAGCAGGCGGCCACGAGCAAGGACAACACGAAGAAGGGCGCCAGTCGTTGAGCAAGTCGCGTGAGTCGCAAATTCTGCATGGCGGCACTCCTCGCATCTTTCATGCGTCCTTGATCGGCATGCTCATGATCGCACGGATGCACCCAGTGCTGTCAAAGAATTTCCCTGCCGACGGACGACGCCGCATCGTTCCGCGAAGTCGAAACTACGTCCTCAGGCGCAACGGGCCTTCGCGGCGCGGTCGCGCTTGGCTGTTGCCTTTGGGTTCCAGCGTCGGAACTGGGCGCGGGGGTTTCGTTTGTCGGGCCGGGCGACGGCTCGTTCAAACCGCTGCGCTTCGCTGGATGCGATGTCCACGGTCGAGCTCTTCGGCGCCACTCGGATCGCGCCAACCACCTCACTGGACACATCTCCGCGCCGGCAGATCATGGCCAGGAGCCGTCGCGTGTCGGCGCCGCCATGCGCGCCCCAGCTGATTTGATAGGTGATGAAGTCCCCTTGCGGGCGCTGCCGTGATGGCGACCTCGGGCCGGCCTTGTGAGGTCGGCGCTCACCGCGCATCGGCTTCGCATCATCCCGGACGCGCCGTGGGGTACCGTGGCTGCGGCTAGCTTCTCGCTTCAGCAGGCATGCGACGAGCTCTGCTGGCGAATGCTCGGCAAGCAGGCGATCGGCAAGGGCCCGCGAGCGGGCGTCGATCGCGCTCTCGGAATTCGCGAGCTCACCTAGGAAGCTTTCGCCCAGCCGCTCGTCGGCGGCGGCGAAGATCTCCTCGGGAGTAGGTATCGGTGCCAATTGCGCCTGGACACCCGCCGCGCGCAGCATGCCCTCGACCCTGCGCTCTGCCCGTGATGCCGCGAAAAGCACATTGGTGCCGTGACGTCCGGCTCGCCCGGTGCGTCCGCTTCTGTGTGTGAAAACATCGGCATTGTCTGGGAGGTCCACCTGAATCACCCGGCCGATGTCCTGTACGTCCAGCCCGCGCGCCGCCACGTCGGTGGCCACCAGGTACCGCACGGCGCCGTTGCGAAACTGCATGAACGTGGCCGTTCGCTCGCGCTGGGTCATCTCGCCGTTGAGAGCACGTGCTGCAAGTCCAGCCGCGCAGAGTTCCTCCGCGAGCCGGACGGTTTCTGTTCGCGTGCGCACGAACAACAAAGTCTTGTCTTCCGGGTAGCGAAGCAGCACGTTGATCGCGGCATGAAATCGGTCGGCTTGGCGTACCCGCATCACGACGTGCTCGATGTCGGCATTGGCTTTGCCGAGTGCCGTTCCTTGCACCGAGACGGGATCTCGTTGAAGCCGGTTCGCAAGCCGCACGACCTCGCGGGGAAACGTTGCAGAGACCAGGTGGGTCCTGCGTGCCTCGGGCGCGTACCCGAGGATTCCGTCCAGCTCTTCCTCGAAGTTCATGTCGAGCATTTCGTCGGCTTCGTCGAGTGCGACGATCTGAAGCTTCTCGAGCGTCATGGCTCCGGCGCGCAGATGATCGAGAAGGCGGCCGGGGGTGCCGATGACGACCTGGGGACGCGTCTGAAGTTGGGAGCGTTCTTGCATGACGCTCGTTCCGCCGGTGACGACGAGGACGCGAGCCCCGAGTGGTGCGTAGAGCCAGTCGAGCTCGCGCCCGAGCTGCCCGGCCAACTCGCGGGTTGGGGCGATCAGCAGGGCCACGGGTGCAGCGGCTCCGGACTTGCGAACCTTCCGCGGTGGTGGTGCGGCGGCGGCAATCGCTACGGTCGGAGCGATGAGGAGACCCAGGGCGACGGTCTTGCCGGAGCCCGTTTGGGAGGAAATGCGCAGGTCACGACCCGCCAATTCGGGGTCCAAAATGGCCTGCTGGATGGCGGTGAAGCTCTCGAATCCGGCTTTGCGCAAGGCAGCGCCGAGGCCCGCAGGGGCCTGCTCTAGGGAAAGTAGCTCAGACATGGAGCCGGCCCCATAGCACAATCCGTCGACAAGAAAACCTCGCCGATTGTCGCTTCTTTCGATCTGCGCGGCCGGCGGCCGGCGTTCGTTGTGAGGTCAGATGCTTCGGATGCCGGGCTCGAAGGTGCTCCACTGGTCGATGCGCGTGCCGTTGC
>CAZHPJ010000251.1:0-4855 GCA_964534585.1 uncultured Sandaracinaceae bacterium
GTTGGATGAGACCAACGCCTTCGAGCTGCTCGTCACCGACGAAAGCAAGCTCGAGGGTCTGCCCGATAGCGCGAAGCAGGCCGCTGCGGAGAACGCGAGCGCGAAGGGCGTCGAGGGTTGGCGCTTCACGCTGCATGCGCCGAGTATGATTCCGTTACTCACCTATTTGGACGACGCAAACATCCGTCAGCACGTTTGGCACGCTTATAACGCGCGCGCGGTCTCCGGCACGCGCGATAACCGACAGATCATCGCACGCATCCTGGAGCTTCGCCGAGCCAAGGCGGCGCTCCTCGGATACGGCGATTTTTCGGATCTGGTGACTGAGGACCGGATGGCCGAAAGCGGGGCGAAGGCAAGGGCGTTCATCGACGACCTCCGCGCAAGAACCCAAGACGCCTTCGATCGCGAGAACGAAGCACTCGAGGCCTACCGCAACCAACTCGAAGACCGCGCGGGGCCCGCGCTCGAGCCTTGGGACGTGGCCTACTACTCCGAGAAACAACGGCAGACCAAGTACGACTTCAACGAGGAAGAGCTTCGACCGTACTTCCCACTCGATCGCGTGCTCGAGGGCCTCTTCGCAACCGCGCAGACGCTCTACGAAATCGAGATCATCGAGCGAGACGCCGCTACATGGGACCCGGAGGTCAAATCATATGCCATCCAGGAGGCGGACGGTACGATGATCGCCGCGTTCTACGTCGACCTGTTTCCACGCGAGAACAAGCGTGGAGGTGCGTGGATGAACGCGTTGATCAGCACGGCCTATCGTGAAGAGCAGCCTCGCCCGCATCTCGGATTGTTTTGCGCGAACGTCAACCCGCCGGTCGGTGGCAAGCCGGCGCTATTGACGCATCGCGAGGTCGAGACGCTCTTCCACGAGTTTGGGCACCTACTCCATCACTGCTTCAGCCGTGTCAGTGTCCGGAGCCTGGCGGGAACGAACGTGGCATGGGATTTCGTCGAGCTGCCCTCACAGATCATGGAAAACTGGTGTTGGGAGCGGAGCGGGCTCGATCTGTTCGCAGCACACTATGAAACCGGCGAGCGGATCCCCGACGAGTTGTACGCGAAGGTGGTACGTGCGCGGACGTATCGTGCAGCCAACGCGCAGATGCGACAGTTGGGATTCGCGGCTGTCGACTTGGCGCTCCACCAGAGCTACGAGCCGGCCCGGGATGGCGACGTGATGGTCTACGGACGGGAGATCCTAGAGGCGCATTCGCCGACGAAGCTGCCCGATGACTACGCAATGCTCGCGGGATTCGGCCACCTCTTCGCCCAGCCTGTCGGCTACGCGGCGGGTTACTACAGCTACAAGTGGGCGGAAGTGCTCGACGCCGACGCCTTCACCCGCTTCAAGAAGGAAGGCATCACCAACCCCGAAGTCGGCCGCGCGTTCCGCGACGCAATCCTTTCCAAAGGCGACAGCGAAGAGGCGGAGAAGCTTTACCAGGACTTCATGGGCCGGGGGCCCGAGCTCGACCCATTGCTGCAACGCGCGGGGCTCGCATGAGAGCTACTGTGCGACGGCGCGCAGGTCGACGGACACGGCGATCTCGTTCGCGATTTTCAGCCGGACGATGGACGGCACCGAAATCTGGTGGTCCTCGAGCTTCGTGCTGAACTCGGCCTTGATGTGAAGCAGGCCCTCGGACCACTTCACCGTCCCGCTCGTGATGACGGGCTTGGTGACCCCGTGGGCAGTGAACTTGCCCTTGAGCTGAACCTTGCGGTTTTTGTTTTTCTTGAGCTCCTTCGAACCCTTCTTACCCAGTACGATTTCCGTGATCTCGAAGTGAATGTTCGGATGCTTTTTCGCATCGAGCCAGCCGTCGCCTTGGAGGTGCTCGTCGCGAAGGTCGTTGTCGGTTCGTAGCGACACGACCGGCACCTTGAACGAGCCAGTCGTCTTGCTGATGTCCTCGGGGTCTACGGTCACGCTTCCTGTGACTTTCGAGCTCTTCCCAGTCATCGTGTCGAGCGGGGCATCGGAGACGAACGTCACATGGCTCTTGCCATCGTCACGCACGTGAAACGTAATGGAATCGGCGTGGGAGATCGCCGGGGCAGCCATGCAAGCGGCCAAGATCACACTGACTCTGGCGGCGTCATTCATCGTTCACTCGTTCCCCTCGTGCAATTGAGTATGCCACTCTTGGACGCCTGCTACGCCCCGGTATTCATGCTGCCGCCACTATCGGCGCGGTCTCGTGGAACGTCCAGTTCTCGTTGTCCCGCTCCGCTCGTCCGAGCTCCCATTCGTCGCGAAACAGCGCGACCGGGCGATGATCGCGATCTAGCACGGCCATAGGGACCCGCTTGGCCTTCAGCTCGGCGCAATTCGCCGCACCCTCGACCCAACGGGCGTGCTGGTACGGCAGGAGATCGAACGTCACTCTTGCGCCGTACTCGTGCTCGAGGCGAAACATGAGCACGTCGAACTGTAGGCGGCCAACCACTCCGCATACGGGATCCTTCTCACGCCCCGGCTCCATGAAGAGCTGCACGGTGCCTTCCTCCGAGAGCTCCTGAATCCCTTTTTTAAGCTGCTTGCGCTTGAGCGGATCGAGGAGCTGCAAACGCCCGAAATGCTCCGGGGAAAACAGGGGCACCGCGTCGAAGCTCATCGGTCCCTGCGTCGACAGCGTGTCTCCGATGCGAAAGAGGCCCGGGTCATACAAGCCCACGATGTCACCCGCGTACGCTTCCATCACGCTTTCCCGCTCTTGGGCGAAGAACTGCTCGCCGCGATTGAGGCGAATCGCCTTGCCGAGTCGGAAGTGGTGGACGCGCATGCCTCCTTCGAATTTGCCAGAGCAAATGCGAGCGAACGCAACGCGGTCCCGGTGCGACGGATCCATGTTGGCCTGCACCTTGAAGATGAACGCACTGAAGCGATCGTCGCCAGGGCTCACGGTGACGCCGCCAGTTGCCTCGCGCTCACCAGGGGGAGGACACAGCCCCTTGAAGGAGCGGAGGAAAGGTTCGACTCCGAAATTAGTGAGAGCGCTGCCAAAGAAGACGGGCGTGATTTCACCGGCAAGAAATCGCTTTTCGTCCCATTCTTCTCCTGCCCCATCGAGGAGCTCGACCTCATCGCGCAACGTTTGAGCCACCTCATCGCCGAGCAACGCGTCGAGCTTCGGGTCGTCGATGCCGGTCACCTTCATCTCCGCTCGCTTAGCTTGGCCTTCGGGTGAACGCTCGAATCGAATGACGAGCTTGTGGATGCGATCGTAGACTCCTTGGAACAAGTCACCGCTTCCGATCGGCCAGGTGACGGGCACCGTGCTAACGCCGAGGACTTCCTCCACTTCGCTCATCAACGCGAAAGCATCGCGGGCTGGACGGTCCATCTTGTTGATGAACGTCACTACCGGTGTGTTTCGCATGCGGCACACGTGGAACAGCTTGCGGGTCTGTTGCTCGACGCCCCTCGCGGCGTCGAGGATCATGATCCCGCAGTCGGCCGCCATGAGCGTTCGATAGGTGTCTTCACTGAAGTCGTTGTGGCCAGGCGTGTCGAGCAGGTTCCAGCGAACGTCGTCGTACTCGAACTGCAAGACCGATGTCGTGACCGAAATGCCGCGTTGCTTCTCGAGAGCCATCCAGTCGCTAACCGCCGACCGCTTGGCCTTGCGAGACTTGACCGCGCCGGCCGCATGAATCGCGCCTCCGTAGAGCAAAAGCTTCTCGGTCAACGTCGTCTTCCCGGCGTCTGGATGCGAGATGATCGCGAAGGTACGCCGCCGTTGGAATTCGTTTTGACCCATGCTCGGGCGGCAAGATAGCTATTGTCGTCGGTTGCGCCAGTCCGCGAACGTGCTGTGATGGGCGCTACCGATGGCGGGGCTATTTCCAGAAATCGAGCCTTACGACTCCGGCCACCTGCGCGTCGACGCGGTCCATTCGGTCTACTACGAGCAGTGCGGCAATCCGAAGGGAAAGCCAGCGATTTTCGTGCATGGAGGGCCCGGCGGTGGGTCGACCTCGGTGCACCGGCGATTCTGGGACCCAGCCAAGTATCGCATCATCCTCTTCGATCAGCGTGGCTGCGGCCGCAGCACTCCCCATGCGGAGCTGCGTAGCAACACGACCTGGGACCTCGTCGAGGACATGGAGCAAATCCGCGCGCACCTCGGCGTCGAGCGATGGCAGCTGTTCGGTGGGTCGTGGGGAAGCACGCTCTGTCTGGCCTATGCTCAGCAGCATCCGGAGCGCGTCACCGAGATGGTGTTGCGCGGGATCTTCCTCCTCCGGCGACGCGAGATTCAGTGGTACTACCAAGAGGGCGCGAGCCGCATCTTCCCCGAGGCGTGGGAGAAGTACTTGGAGCCAATTCCGGAAAACGAGCGGGACGACATGGTGGGCGCCTACTATCGCCGCCTCACGAGCAACGACCGAGTGGAACGCATCAGAGCCGCCCGGGCATGGAGCATGTGGGAAGGCAGCACGAGTAGGCTGATCCCCGACCCGGAGCTGATCGAGCGCACGGGCGACGAAGCCTTCGCCGAGGCGTTCGCCCGCATCGAGTGCCACTACTTCATCAACGGTGGCTTCTTCCAAGAAGACGGACAACTCCTACAGAACATCGATCGACTTGCGCACATCCCCGCCGTGATCGTCCAGGGCCGCTATGACATCGTCTGCCCCGCGGAAAGCGCCTACCAACTCCACCAAGCCTGGCCCAGCAGCACCCTAAAAATCGCCCCCAATTCCGGCCACTCCGCCCTAGAACCCGAAATCACCTCCCACCTAGTCACCGCCACAACCCAATGGGGACAGGATCCACCCCCCTAACCACCCGAAACAACAGGGCTTCTGGCCGAAAGATCCCACAAGTGATTCT
>CAZHPJ010000252.1:0-4837 GCA_964534585.1 uncultured Sandaracinaceae bacterium
CGGTGTACTCGCGGTAGCGCCGGTTCCACGGCTGTGAGGTCACCGCCATCTCGTCCTTCTTGAGCTCATCGAGCACCGTCTTGGCGGCGCTACGCGACATGACTTGTCGAAGACCGACCCGGTCGACCGCGTTCAGGGCGACCCGGATGGTGCCAGCTTTCCCGTTCAGGAGCTTGAGGGTGTAGAAGTCGATTTTGTCGGAACCGATCAGCCGCTCCTCGATTTGCGTGATCTCACCGACGCCGTGGGCCGGATGAACTGCTTTGTCGCCTACGCTAAAGCCCATGAGATAAGTCTCCCTTGAGTCCTCTGAGTCAACTGAGTCGAAAACGACGAAAACCCACGCCGGGAGCGCGGGCCGAAAGCACATTCGTCATCGAGTGTGCAAACAACTACATGCACGTGATCTATATAGCAAAAGCAGACCGAAAAGTCAACGCCTACTTTCTGGCAAACCCGTGTGATTTCCGCCGCTTGGAGCCCTTTTTTCCGCCAGGGTTCAGAGTTGGCGAAACCGCCGGCGCAGACCCCGGAAAAGGGGTTCAGTTGGGCCGCGGGCGCTTGCTAGCGACTCCTTTGGCGGGTGCAGGCGCGGGTGCTCTTGCTTCGGCTTTTGGCTCTACCGGCGTGTCCTCTTCGATGAGCCCGTGTTTCTGAAGCAGCTTGCGCTCGATCTGGGCGAGGAGGTCGGGATGCTCTTCGAGGAAGGTGCGCGCGTTGTCGCGGCCTTGGCCGATGCGCTCTTCGCCGCAGCTGTACCAAGCGCCCGACTTGTTGATGATGTCTGCCTCGACGCCGAGGTCGAGCACGTCGCCGGTGCGGCTAATGCCCGTACCGAAGAGGATATCGAACTCGCACAAACGGAAAGGAGGGGCGAGCTTGTTTTTGACGACTTTGACGCGGCAACGGTTGCCGACCGCAGTGTCACCAACTTTGATCGTGCCGATGCGGCGAATGTCGAGACGCTGCGACGCGTAGAATTTGAGCGCGTTGCCACCGCTGGTCGTTTCGGGGCTTCCGAACATCACGCCGATCTTCATGCGAATCTGGTTGATGAAGAAGAGGGTGGCGTTGCTCTTCTGAATGGTGCTGGTGAGCTTCCGGAGCGCCTGGCTCATCAGGCGCGCCTGCAAGCCGACGTGAGTGTCACCCATCTCGCCTTCGAGCTCCGCGCGGGGCACCAGGGCCGCCACCGAATCGATGACGATGATGTCGACCGCGCCCGAACGAATGAGGGTGTCGGCGATCTCGAGGGCCTGTTCGCCGTAGTCGGGCTGGCTGACCAGGAGGTCGTTGACATTCACCCCTAGCTTGCGAGCGTAGCTCGGGTCGAGGGCGTGCTCGGCGTCGATGAAGGCCGCGATGCCCCCTTTTTTCTGACACTCGGCGATCGCATGGAGGGTCAGCGTCGTCTTGCCGCTCGACTCAGGGCCATAGATCTCGACGACGCGGCCCCGCGGATATCCTCCAACGCCCAAGGCGAGGTCGAGGGAAATCGACCCGCTCGAAATCACCGACACCCCGACGTTGGCAGCGGCGTCCCCCAGACGCATGATCGAGCCTTTTCCGTACGCTTTCTCGATAGTTCCGAGGGCTAGGTGGAGGGCTTTTTCACGGTTCGACTCGGCCATAGCGCGGATTCCTTTGAGCAATAATACCTGAACACCCGTCTAGTCGGCTTCACTACGGTAGTCAAGTTCGTGGTCGGGAAACCGTACCCTACCCGAGGTTGAGGTCGCGTTCTAGGACCGCGCGACGCACGAGCTCGAGCGCGACGTAGGCCGCCAAGGTCTGCACACGGTCTCGCCCCCAGGGAAGCTTGCGGTGCTTGGTAACGGTCGGCCTACCCTTGCGGGCCAGGCCAAACCAAACCGTCCCCACCGGCTTGTCCTCAGTGCCCCCCCCAGGCCCTGCCACCCCGGTGATCGACACGGCGATATCGGCGCCTGCGACCCGAAGCGCCCCTTCCGCCATGGCGGCCGCGGTCTCTGAGCTCACCGCACCATGCGTGCGCAGCACCTCCGGGCTCACGCCGAGCACCGCCTCTTTGGCGCTGTTGGCGTACACGACCGCATCGAGTAACAGGTAGTCGGAGGCGCCGGGCACGCGGGTCAGCATCTCGCCCACCCGTCCCCCAGTGCACGACTCCGCTACCGCAAGGGTTTTGCCCTTGTCCCGCAGAACCTTGCCCACCACCTCCGGAAACGTGGCGGCGCGGCCGCCAAACACGGCATCGCCGAGAATGGCGCGCACCTCGTCAGCGATCGAACGCGATAGCCGCTCGGCTTCGGCAGCCGACTCCGCGCGCACATGAACCTTCACCTCGATCTCCGGGAAGTGCGCACGATAGCCGAGTGTCAGGCCTGCGTGCTCTTTCTCCAGGCCACGAAGCGCCTCAGCAACGCCCGACTCGGTCATGCCGAACGTCCGCAGGTGCACCTGATGGGTTCGCCGTTCCGCAAGCCCCGCAATGGACGGCACGATCGATTCACGAAAGATGTGCTTCATTTCGTGGGGCACGCCCGGAGCAAAGAAGAGGCGCGCCTTGCCAAGCGTCATCGCGAATCCAGGCGCGGTGCCTACGGCGTTCGACAGAATCTCCGCGCCTTCAGGGAAATCTCCCTGTTTCGCGTTCGACGCAGGCATCACCCGCCCGAACGCCTGGAACTTCTGTCGAATCCCTTCGACGACGCTCTCGTCACGGCGAAGCTCCACACCGGCTGCCTGAGCTGCCGCCAAAGTAGTGAGATCGTCGGAGGTCGGCCCGAGCCCGCCCGTGACCACCACGACACGATGTGTTGCCGCAAAGCGTTTGATGAGCGTCACGATTCGATCGAGATGGTCGTCCACCGTGGCGTGCTCGACGACGTCGAAGCCGAGCTTGGTCATCTCTTCGCCTAGCCAGGCGGCGTTGGTGTTCAGCAACTCACCACGGGTAAGCTCGGTGCCGATCGATAGGATTGCGGCGGTCATAGAAGGCCGGTGAGTGTCCGCAAAACTGCGGAACGCGTCAACCGCTTTGCCCCTGGGAGCGGATGTGGTAGCGAGCCGGGAAGCTTTTCCGCGTTTCTCGTGTTGATGGGAGTCAGATGAACCGGATTTTGATGGGTACAGCACTGGGGGTGCTCGTCGCCTCCGCCACGCTCTTCGGAGGCGGGGACGCGGGTGCCGAGCAAGGTGCAACCGCGCTCTCGAACTTGCAGGTGAGCCGCGCCACCCTCGACAACGGCCTGCGTGTCGTCATGAACCCCGACGATACCGTCCCGACGGTCGCGGTATCGGTCTACTACGACGTGGGATCGCGCAACGAGGCCAAGGGGCGTTCCGGCTTTGCGCACCTATTCGAGCACATGATGTTTCAGGGCTCGGCCAACGTGGGGAAAGGCGAGCACTTCAGCCTGATCATCAACCGCGGCGGCAGCGCGAACGGAACGACGAGCAACGATCGCACCAATTACTTCGAAACCTTGCCTTCGAACGAGCTCGCACTCGGACTGTGGCTCGAGGCCGACCGGATGCGATCACTCGCGATCACCCAGGAGAACTTCGAGAACCAGCGGATGACGGTGATGGAGGAGCGTCGTCAGCGCATCGACAACCAACCGTACATCCCGAGCATGCTTCGTATCAACGAGCTCGCCTACGGCGACTACTGGGCGTACGCCCATTCGACCATTGGCGACATGCAGGACTTGCTCGACGCACCCCTCGAGGCCGTCCAAGAGTTCTTCGACACGTACTACGCGCCCAACAACGCCGTGCTGAGCATCAGCGGCGATTTCGATACCGAGGAAGCGATGCAGTTGGTCGAGAAGTACTTCGGCGATGTCCCGGCCCGGGAAACGCCAACCTACGTCGAGCCAGCGCCACCAGAACAGACCGCGGAGCGCACCGAGACGATGTACGACGCGAACGCCACGCTCCCAGCGTTCCATCTCGCGTATCACATCCCGTCGGACCGCTCGCCTGATCACTACGCGCTCGAGACACTCGCTCTGCTACTCGGCGAGGGCGAATCGAGCCGGCTCTATCAGACCCTCATCAAACGAAAGGAGATCTGCCAGGACGTCGCCGTCGGCACCGATGATCGACGCGGCCCGGATCTCTTCTCCGTCTGGGCGGTCATGGCGAGCGGGCACGCTCCGAAAGAAGCGCAGGAAGTCGTCTTGGCCGAGCTCGAATCGATTGCCAACGGGGGCATCACGTCTCGCGAGCTCGCAAAGGCAAAGAACCGAATCCGCGCGGCCTTCGTATTCGGGCTCCAGTCGAACATGGCTCGTTCACAGCACCTCGCGCAGTACGAGCTCTACTGGGGCGACGCGAATCTGCTCAAGCTAGAGCTCGACCACTACCTCGCCGTTTCCATGGAGGACATCAAGCGCGTGGCAGACACCTACTTCAAGGCGACTAACCGTACCGTGCTCGACGTGTTGCCCGGTGCGGCACCGGCTTCGGAGGAGAAATGAAGATGTGGCTTCGATTCCGTCTGCTCGTCGTCCTGGGCGTCAGCACGCTCTCGCTAGTGGCGGCCTGCGGCGGCTCCAAGGGGAGCACGAGCACCGAAAGCGCAAAAGATGCGCAAGCCGCAGCGCAGCCCGAACGTGAGTCTCCGCCCGCGCCCAGCGAGGCCAAAGACATGTCACTGCCGCCGGTGCACGTCGCCGACTTGGATAACGGCCTGCAGGTCAACACCATCGTCACCAATCAGCTGCCGGTCGTGTACGCAACGCTCATCGTCCGCAGCGGCGGCGAAACCGATCCGGCAAAGCTCCCCGGTCTGGCGGGCCTGATCGCTCAAATGCTCAAGGAGGGCACGACGAAGCGATCGAGCGCATCG
>CAZHPJ010000253.1:0-4828 GCA_964534585.1 uncultured Sandaracinaceae bacterium
CGGCCGCACGCAAGACCTCGCCGAGCGGGTGCATGTAATACTTGGCCGCTTGGCCCAAGAACCGCAGTAGCTCGGACGTGAACACGGGCTCCGACTCGAGAAGCCCCGCGACCGGAAGCGCGCGCGCCACACCTTCGGGGAGGTCCTCCCGACCGCTCACGACGAAACCCGCGAGCTTGCGGCGGCTGAACGAGACAGCGACGCGGCTCCCCCGCTGCAGAGAGCCCCGCAATGCGCTCGGGACGTCGTAGGTGAACACCTTTCGCAGAGGAACCGGCAGGGCTACTTCGACGTAGGGCGAAACAATCGACTCGGACGCGCCTTCCAGCATGGGGCGCCTATTGTGGCTTGCACCCGACGAGCGTTCCATCACGCCGAAACTTGCCACGGCGTCTATCCGGATCGCGCGAATAGACAGCGAACGAGAGATCGTCTTGCTCGCCCGCTCCCAGGCGATGCACGGCAGCCATTGCGATCATTGCGGCGTTATCGGTACATGAGATCGGGGGTGGCACGAAAAGGCGAATCCCTTTCTCTTCGCAAACCTCTTTGGCGCGAGCGCGCAACCCACGATTTGCGGCGACGCCACCCGTGATGACGAGCTGGTCGAGCTCCTCCTGTTTGCAGGCGAGCATCGATTTCCGGACGAGACTCTCGATGATGACCCCCTGAAACGAGGCGCATAGGTCGGCGAGCTCCTGCTCGCCGTCCGGAACCCCATGCTGTTGCACGTGACGCGCGAGAGCCGTCTTGAGGCCCGAGAAGCTGAAGTCGAGGATCTTCCGAGATGCCATCGGAAGGGGAAACGAGAACGCGTCGGCATTGCCGCAGGCGGCCAGCCGATCGATCACCGGTCCACCCGGATACCCAAGGCCAAGAAGCTTGCCTGCTTTGTCGAAGCATTCACCGGCCGCGTCGTCGCGCGTTTGAGCGAGGAGCACGATGTCCGCAGACGCTTCGACCCGGTAAAGCGCCGTGTGCCCACCGCTCACGAGCAAGCCAATGAAGGGCATCGTGGGCCCGTCCTGCGGCTCGTCGGTGCCGGACCGCCGTAGATACGCCGCCATGAGATGGCCATCCAAGTGATTTACGCCAACGATGGGTTTGCCGATGCTCCAAGCCAATGCCTTCGCAACCTGCACACCCACCAGCAACGAACCTACCAGACCCGGCCCCTGCGTGACGGCGATCGCATCGATGCCCCCGAGGCCGCCTGGCGTCTTGGCGAGAGCTTCACGAATGACGGGGATGATCGCCTGCATGTGCGCGCGTGACGCGAGCTCCGGCACGATGCCGCCGTACGGACCGTGCGTTGCGATTTGGCTCGCTACCACGTCCGCCAATACTTCCCCCGTCTCGGTGACCAACGCAGCAGCGGTTTCGTCACACGAGCTCTCGATCCCGAGCACGCGCATCAAAGCTGCTCCCGACGGAGCACAAACACGCCGAAGTAGTCGCACTGACCGGCGTCAATCGCAGCACAGTCCGCCGGATCGCAGATGACCAGGCCAGGACCGGCAACTATACGTACTTCGATGTTGCCTCCACGGATCAGCGACAAGAACACCATCACGTCTCGCCCTGTTAGAGGACCGGTGTCGGGCCGCGCAACGAACATGTAGTTCCGAATCCTGCCGCCGCCCGGGAACTCGTAGAGCCCGAGCTGATCGTGCGCGAGAGGCGGAATCGGTAGCAATGGGGTGTCGGTGAACGTGGGGCCACAAGTCTCGCCACTGGTCGAGAGCGTGCCCGGGTTCTCGTACTGCTGCTCGGGGTCGAAGGTGAGGTCCAGCGTTACGCCGTACGGAAAGCCTCGGCGAATGAACGAGCAGTCGACCCCATCCGGGCAGTTGAGCGGATCGTGAACACCGATGACTCGGCCCCGGTAGATCTCTCCATCCCCGGTGCTGAACTCACCGAGCGCATCGCAGCCAAACGCAGCGATCAGAACGCAAATCCACCAGTAGCGCCGCATGCGGCGAAGCATAGCAGAGTGCTAGATGCTGGCTCGGAGCGTTTTGCTGGCCGAAAGCCAGCGGCGATAGCCGGGCGCATCGCCTGCCTGAGCAGCCAGAGACGCGGCTTCCTCATAGCGGACCTGGGCATCGCGCGCCCGGCCCGCCAGCTCGTCAATCGAGCCAAGCATGCCCACGGCGCGGGCTATCAGGCTCGTGGCACCGTTGGCCTTGCTCTCCCGCTCGACGCTCCCGAGCTCGTGGGCGGCGCCTTCGTGATCGCCCGCCGCCGTCAGCGCATCGGCGAGCTCGAGTCGGGCTCGGGCGACGGTGTCTGCCGATGCGTTTATCTCAACAAAGAGCTCGAGCGCGCGCCGATAAGCGTTGGCCGCATGACCCGGATCCCCTTCGATCCGGCGGATGCGGCCAATCGCGACCTGTAGATGAGACTCGACCGAGGGCTCGACCCCGGCGACGAGCTCGAGCGCCTGCCCAAAATGACGCATCGCATCTCGAGGGCGGTCACGACGTGCAGCGATTCGCCCAAGCGCTAGCAACATCTTCGCCCGGTCGGCACTCTTGGGCATCGTGAGATCGAGCGCTTCGCGAAGCACACCGTCTGCACCGGCGGCGTCACCTGAACGCGCCAACGCCTCTCCGAGCTTGCGGCTGAATGTCGCGATCGCACGGTCGTAGACAGTGTCTCCGCTCTCGAGCGTTTCGCGCCGGGCGAGCTCGAGGGCGCGCCGATACTCGAGAACTGCGCCGACGTAATCGCCCCGAGCCATCGACGCATCGCCGGCCTTTTCGAGCACGACCAGGCTGGTCACGGGCTCGACACCTCGGAAAGCGTGCGCCGCGCGCACCTCTTGCGGCGCGCGAAGCTCGCTCAATACCTCGAACGCGCGACGATGCAGCCCACGGCGCGCCTCGGCAGGAATCGACGCTGCCACCAGATCTGCGATGAACGGATGCACGATGCTCACCCTCATGCCATCGAGCTGCACGAGCGAATTCCCGGCCAGCTCATCGAGGCCCAGGAGCCCGTCGTTCCCCGAAACAGCACGAAGCGCATCCAAATCACAGGTCCGGCCGAGAACTGCTGCAGCTTGGAGCAGACGTTGCCCTGTGACTTCGACACGTTCGATACGTTGCGCAATCGCATCGGCCATGCGAGGCGGCGGCCCATCGTCCGGAGAGATCCCGAGCGCCTCGAGCTGCTCTAGATGCAAGGGCAAGACGCTACCTCCCAGTGACTCGGTGAGCTTGTGAAGCCCGGACACCAAGCGGAGATGGAAGGACCCCGCCAGGAACCGTTCAGCCTCTTCGGAGCCGAGACCGTCGAGACGCATCATTTCGTTGGCGAGAACGCCGCGATCGTGATCACCAGCAGTCACCAAGAGCACCGGTTCGTTGCCTAGCACCCGCGCTAGCTCGATGATCGTCCGCTGCGTGAGCCCGTCGCAATATGAAAGGTCATCGACGATCAACATCACACGGCCACTGGACGCGCGGCCACGTGCACGGCGTACCGCGCCGACCAGAGCCTCGGCCACGGCCCCCGTTCGCGACCGTCCATCGCTTCCGAGCAGACCCGCAGGATTCATGACCTCGTCGACGCCCGCCCCTGCCAGCGCCGATCCAAGCTCGTCCCTGCGATTGGCCATGCGCGCCAGCTCCGAGTCATCGACTTCGAGAAGCTCCGTCAAGATGGTCCGAATCGCGGAGTACGGAACGGGCGCTCCAGTCGAATGCGCGCCAGCCCCGACGACGAGGTCTCCTTCGGACGCGGCGATTTCGGCGATCTCGGTGAGGAAGCGCGTCTTGCCCACGCCCGGCTCGCCGAACACGTGAACCCAATGCGCGCCCTGCGCGGCCGCATGACGATGCTCACCAATCAGGCGGAGCTCCTCCTCGCGTCCCACGAACTCTCGCTGCGACCCGAGCGGCGGGTAGAAAGAGGGTCGAAGCGAGCGGCTGCTGCCAAGAGCGGGTTCGGCCCCGGCAAGCCGTGCGCCACACTCACCGCAGAAATTCTGGGAAAGGGACGCAGGCGCACCACAGTTCGGACATGGCGTGACCGACTCGCGACGAACGCGGAGAGCGTCGAGGACGCCACGCAGCGCCGCCTGCATGTCCCTCGCGACTTGGTAACGATCGTTCGCATCTTTCGCGAGCGCCTTCATCGTCACTTCAGCCAGACGGTCAGAAATGTTGCGGTTGGGGCTCGCCTCACGTGGATCGGGAATCGGATCGTTGAGGTGCCTCAGCACGACCCGGGTGGGCGTGTCGTCGATGTAAGGCAGGTGCCCCGCTAAGAGCTCGAACAGAACGACGCCGAGCGCATAGAGGTCCCCTCGACCGTCGACCCTGTCACCGCGCCCCTGCTCGGGAGACATGTAGTCGGGCGTGCCGCACACTAGCCCTGGCTTGGTGATCGAGCTCTCCTTACCCAGGATGGTGGCCAGCCCGAAGTCGACGACTTTAACGAGGTCGTCCCCGGAGCGAAGCGGCCGAAGAATGATGTTCTCCGGCTTCAGATCTCGGTGCACGATGCCAAGCTCGTGCGCCTCACCGAGCGCGTCGAGGGTGTCGACCAAGATATTGCACACCCGCTCCACTGCCAGCGGCCCTTCCTCGTGCATCACCAGCGCCAGGTCCTTGCCGCTCAGAAACTCCATCGCGAGATAGAGGATCCCGTCGTCTGTCCGGCCGAAGTCGATGATGCTCACGCTGTTGGGGTGATTCAGGCGGCTCGATGCCCGCGCCTCCTGATAGAAGCGCGCCACGGTTTGCTCGTCGCCGAGGAGATGCGGGTGGATGACCTTGACTGCGACGGTACGCCCGAGCGTCGATTGTTCGGCCTTGTAGAC
>CAZHPJ010000254.1:0-4816 GCA_964534585.1 uncultured Sandaracinaceae bacterium
CCCATGGGATCTGAGCGACGGCTTCTCAGCGGGCACGCCGATCTTGACCTATCTCCCGGGGGCGACGGACGCCGTGTTTGGCGGCGCGTCCGACCTCGATCAATCTCTTTCGGAGTCATCTCCCACGATGCTCCTCGACGTGGAGACCGGCGAGTTGGTCCCGCACTTTGCTCAGATCGATTCGCACGCCATCACCGGCTTGGACATCCAACCTTCACTGGTGTCCTCGATGCTCAGGCCCGTCGTCCGGCTTCGGGACAATGCCCGTTACATCGTCGCATTCCGCAATGTCACCGACGGCGACGGTGCGGTGATCGAGCCGTCCGCTACATTCGCAGCCCTTCGCGATGCCACAGCCAGCGAGGACGCGTCGGTGGAAGCACGCCGGGCACTCTACGAAGATATCTTCGAGAACATCGAGGCTAAGGGCTGGGCCCGCAACGAGATTCAGATCGCATGGGACTTCAACACCGCCAGCGACGAGAACAACACCCAGTGGCTCCTGCACATGCGTGACGCGGCTTTCGAGCTCATCGGCCAGAACGGCCCCGAGTACACGATCACCAGCGTTGAAAACGACTACAGCCCCGACACCATCGCATTTCGCATCTTCGGCACGTTCAAGGCGCCGCTGTTCATGACTTCTCCGGATGCTGGTTCCTTGCTGCTCTTGGGCGACGACGGGATGCCGATGATCAACGCAGCAACCCCGTGGGCGGACATTCCCTTCGAGGTCTTGATCCCCCAGAGCGCGTCAGTGGACACGCCCGCCGCTGTCGTCGAGTACGGCCACGGCCTCTTCGGCGAAAAAGAGCAGATCCAATCCGGCCACTTCCGCTCCTTCATGAACGAATACAACTACATCTTTGCGGCAACAGACCTCCAAGGGATGTCTGACCCGGACCAGGGCGCGGTCACCGACGCACTCGCTGGCGGCAAGTTCTCGGACTTGCAAACGATGTGGGACCGCCTGCATCAGGGCTTCCTGAATCATTTGATCTTGCTACGTATGATGAAGACCACCTTCGCCCAGGACCCAACTTACGGTCAGTACATCAAAGCGGATGAGGCCTACTACTACGGCATCAGCCAGGGCGGGATCATGGGACCCGTCATCTTGGCGACGAGCCCCGACATCGAACGCGGTGCGCTCGGCGTGATGGGTCAGCCGTACAGCTTCCTATTGTTCCGCAGTGTGGACTTCAGTCAGTTCCTCACGATCATTCACCTGTTCTACCCGGACTACCGCATGAACCAGCAGCTGATCGGCATGGCGCAGATGCTTTGGGATCGCGTGGAGCCCAACGGCTATTCGCACCACATCACCGAAAACACCCTACCCGGTGTCAACGAGAAGGAAGTGCTGATGCGAGTCGGGATAGGCGATCACCAGGTCACGACCCTGGCAGGCCAGCTCATGGCCCGGACGATGAAGGCGAAACACCTCACGACGGGGCTCCGAGATGTCTGGGGCCTCGACCCGGTCACGTCGACCACGAGCGGCAGCTTCTACGCCGAGCTCGACTTCGGACTTCCCGGCCAGCCGTACTGCAACGTGCCCATGTCGATGTGTGGTGATCCACACGAGCATGTTCGACGGCGCGAAGCTTCCCGCAAGCAGCTCGACGAGTTCCTTCGCAACGGGACGGGCACCAACCACTGCCTCGAGGTCGACGCGGATATGGAGCCCGCCGTCGCCGACGGAGTGTGCAGTTTCCCGTCGCTCTCCGGCTGCTCAGTCGACGAAACCGACGCACAAGATCTGTGCATCCCTGAGATGCCGTAGCGGTTCTGTCGGTCGCCTAGACCTTCTTCGAAAACCAGGGCACGAGCGCGCTCACGCGCTTCATGTGTTCGGCGTACTCCGGGCGTCGCTCGGAGCTACGCCGGTCCATCCAGGGGATCGACACGCCCAGGAACATCCCCGTCATCATGAGGGGCCCGGCAATTGTCCAAACGTAGCCTGTGTCAGCCGCGAGCCCGAAGAGGTAGAGCCCCCACCAAAACGAGAGCTCGCCGAAGTAGTTCGGGTGCCGCGAGTAGGCCCAAAGCCCGGTTTTGAGGATCTCACCGGGCCGCTTGACCTTGGCGAACGCCACCAACTGCTCATCGGCCACGGTCTCGATCGTGATGGCGCCGGCCGTGACGATCAGGGCGAGCAGGTCGACCCAGGAAAGCGGGCTGGTCCCGTGCGCCAGAGCTACCCACGCCCCGCTCAGGGCGAGCAACACCTCGACCGTCGGGAACAGGTGAATGCCGAAGAGGTCGGAGAAGAACCACAGCCTCGGCGCTTTGTCCTTCATGATGACGTAACGCCAGTCGGTGTGATGAAGCCCCGGCCAACTGCGGGCCCAGTTGTAGGTGAGGCGCATGCCCCACCAGGTCACGAGAAACAAGACCGCCCCCGCGCGAACCGGGTTGACCGCCTCTTCCGTATGAAAAACCCAATAGAAAACGATCACGATTGGCGCCACCGACCAATACGCGTCGTACATGCTGGAGCATTTGAGCCCGCGCGAGAACGCGAAGATCACGACGGTGGCGGCGACGTCGGCGACCGCGACCGTCCAGAACGAATCGAGGCTCTCTGGAACGAAAAGCAGCGTCACCGACGCAACGACGAACGCCGCAAGGTAGCCACCGGCCACCCAGGCCAACGACGCTCGACGGCTCCAGCGCGGCGCAGTCATGTGACTTGGCTCAGCCGTTCAGGTTCTGATTGGCGAAGTCCCAGTTGACTAGCGAATCGAGGAATACCTTGATGTAGTCGGGACGCGCGTTCCGATAGTCGATGTAGTACGCGTGCTCCCAAACATCGATCGTGAGCAGCGGCTTGGCGCTCGTGGTGATCGGGGTCTCGGCGTCCTTGGTCTTCTCGATGACGAGCGTGTCACCTTTGGCCACGAGCCAGGCCCAACCAGAGCCGAACTGCGTCGCTGCGGCGTTCGCGAACTCCTCGCGGAACTTGTCGTAGCTGCCGAAAGCGCCGTTGATTGCGTCCGCGATCGCACCGCTGGGCTGGCCACCACCACTGGGCTTCATGCTGCTCCAATAGAAAGTGTGGTTCCAAACCTGTGCAGCGTTGTTGAACGTCGCTCCACCCTGACGAATGATGTCGACGAGTGACTTGCTCGCAAGGTCGGTGCCTTCGATGGCAGCGTTGAGCTTCTTTACGTAGCCCGCGTGATGCTTGCCGTAGTGGTACTCGATCGTTTCGGCGCTGATGTGGGGCGCCAGAGCGTCTTGGGCCCACGGAAGGGCGGGCAGTTCGATCGCCATGTTCTCATCTCCCTACTTGGTAGCGACCCGTCCGACGGGCCGGAAGAAGCGGTAGCCTAGATTCCCCGGAATCGTTGATCAAGTCCTAAAGCCGGCCAAAGTGATGTCCAGACTAGGAAACCGAGCCTGGGGTTTCGTCGTTGGGGGCCTCGGGGCCGTTCATTTCGGTGATGTGGCTCGTGCCGTCGAGAACCGCCCAGCTGGCGGCGAGCGACTCCTCCCCTTGGTCCTCGGCAATGCCGTCGAGGAAATACCAGTCCGATTGGACTTTGTCCTCCTGGACATCGAGCACGAGGTACCCTTTGTGCATCGCCTCGGAGTAGTAAATGTGCGGGCTTTGCGACGTGAAGAGATCGATGATCTGTTGAGCAATCTCGAGAGGCGAGGTGATCCCGGGGGTGACGAACTCCACCGCGACCGCCCCCTCCCCCGTGTCGGCGTTGTAGCTCCCATCACCAACCGTAACGTCCATGCCCCACGAGGAGTGCACGTCACCCGTCACGACGACGACATTGGAGACCCCGCTATCGCGCAAGGAGCTCAGCAGGCGTGCTCGGCCCTCCGGGTAGCCGTTCCACTGGTCCTGATTGGCGTAGGTGATGGCTCCGGTGCTCGGGGAAACGATCTGCCAAATGCTCATCACGACCTGGTTGCCCAGGATTTTCCACTTGGCCGTGCTGGTCGTCAGCTGCTCTTGCAGCCAGGCCTCTTGTTCGGCACTGATGATGTTGGTTGGAAGCCCGGGTGCGTCTGGGGCGAATATGTTGCTGGTGAACTGCTTTTCCCGCCCTTCGATGCGCGTGTCGAGCATGATGATGTCGGCCAGATCACCGTACTTGAGCGTGCGATAGAGCTGCTGATCTGTATTCTCTCGGATGGGAATCCACTCGAAAAATGCCTGGCGCGCAGCCGCGAGGCGATCGGACCAAGGCCCTTCGGTGACGGGATCGTGGTTCTCTGCGCCGCCCATCCAGGAATTGTTTGCAGATTCGTGATCGTCCCAGACGACGATGAACGGGTGTTGCCGGTGGCACTCCTGCAAGTCCGCGTCGCGCCGGTACAGGCTGAAGCGAGTGCGGTAGTCGTCGAGCGTCACAGTCTCATGCGGCGGCTCGAGCATCCGAAGCTGGGCATCGGCACTGGGAAAAGTGCCGTTGCCGTACTCGTAGAAGTAGTCACCGAGATGCAACACCGCGTCGAGATCGGCGCGCGAAGCCATGTGACGGAAACCGTGGAAGTAGCCAAAGCCGTAGTTGGCGCAGGAACAAACGCCGAACCGAAGCTTCGTTGCATCGTTGGCCTTCGGCGCGAGCCGCGTGCGCCCGGTGGCGCTCCAGCGACCCTGCACGGCGAAGCGATAGAAGTAGTTCCGGCCCCACATCAAACCCGGCACGTCGACTTTCACGGTGAAGTCGCGCGACGCATCGGTCATCAGTGTGCCCTGCGCGGTGCGTTCGAGGAAGGCCTCGTCGAGCGCCATCTCCCACCAGACTTCAAGGGGCTCAGACGCCTCCTGAGTGACGCGCGTCCAGAGGAT
>CAZHPJ010000255.1:0-4815 GCA_964534585.1 uncultured Sandaracinaceae bacterium
GGAGCCCTGGAAGCTCGCCAAGCAAGACGACAAGACGCGCCTCGGGCAGGTCTGTTACACGGTTCTCGAAACGCTGAGATGGCTTTCGATCATGTTGTTCCCGGTGATGCCCGCGAAGTGCGAAGAGCTTCGCAAGCAGATCGGGATGCCCCCGCTGCTACCAACAGAACAGGTCGACCTCTGGCCGAGCGCGTGGGGCGGGCTGCGGTCCGGCACCCGCACGCGAGCTGTCACCCCGCTTTTCCCGCGGTTCAACGAGAGTCAGGAACGCTCGATCTTGGAGCGGCTCGGTGTCGACACCAAAGACGCCGAGCCGGGATCGCCTGCGAAGTGATCCCGCCGCTCACACCAACGTTCGAGGCCGCTCTACGCGACGTGCAAGCTCAACAGCCGCGTTTTCGGGGCGCTGCTGCCGCGAGGCTGGGTGAACCCCCTCCAGAACGAAGAGACGAAGCGGTGCAAGGGTTGTTGAGCCTGGCGAAGGACGAGGTTGGCGCGGTGCGCGAAGCTGCGTACGAGTCGCTCGGCCTGCTCGCCGCGATCGAGGGCTTGAGCACGCTCCTCGATGCCTTCGAAGACCAGCACATGGGCGCCCGCCAAACGGCTGTCCTTGCGGTCGGCCGAATGGCGCCCGAAGAAGGCGCCGATGCGATTGTGACCCTGCTCGACGATCCGCGCCCGGAGATGCGCTTCTCTGCGATTTGGACACTGTCGTATTTGGGCGCGGGACATGCCGATCGAATCGCGGAAGGCCTGCGTGACGAAGACGAGGAAGTCCGCCTGCTCGCCGTGCAATGCCTGGGCGAGCTAGGCGCGACGGGCAGCGCAGATGCGATCGCAGGTTTGCTCCGAACGACCTCGGACGCCGTCGAGTTCGCCGCGGCAACGGCGCTTGCTGCGTTGGGCGATGCAAGGGGCGCACCCGCGCTGCGCGCCGCGCTCACCCGACCGGACCGGGCCTTCCCTGCCGCAATCAGCCTTGGCGACTTGGAAGACCGCGACTCACTGGGTGCGCTCACGCGTTTGGCGAAACACCGGTGGCGTTCACCGATTCTGCGTGCGGCCGCGGCACGCGCTCTCGTGCGCCTCGGTGATCCGGCGGGGATTGAAGTCATTCGGAAGATCGTTCGAAGCTGGCGCATCGAAGCCAGGCAATACGCCGTACAACTCGTCGGCGAGCTCGGGCTCACCTCGCTGGTACCCGACCTGGCTCGCGCGTTTCGCAGAAGCCGAGAGGCCGAGAGGCCTGTCTACGAAACGACGCTCGAGCAACTCGCGCCGACGAGTGCCGAGGCAAGAACCTTGCTTGCTTCGCTCCGCCAAGCGAAGCAACCTGTGTAACGGAACCAAACGATGTTATTCGATACTCATTGTCATTTGGATGACCCGCGCCTTCTCGAGGAGCTCGATGCGGTGCTTGATCGCGCGAAGGAAGCGGGGGTGCAGCGCATGATCACCATCGGATGTGCGCATGACGCCGCATCGGTGATGTCAGCAGTCGAAATCGCGCGGCAGCACCCCGATCGGATCTCGGCAACCGTCGGCGTTCATCCGCACGACGCCAAACACCTCGACGATGAGCTCTGTGACGCGATTCGCGATGCCGGCGCCGACCCATCCGTGGTCGCCATCGGCGAGACCGGCCTCGACTTCCACTACGACCACTCGCCCCAGCCAGCCCAGAAAGAGGCGTTCCGAAGACAGATCGCTGTCGCCAAAGAGCTCGGGAAGCCCTTGGTCATCCACACACGGTCAGCGCCTGAGGAGACGCTCCAGATCCTGCGCGAGGAGGGGGCCAAGGACGTGGGTGGGGTCATGCATTGCTTCAGCGAGGACGCCCCGTTCGCAGCCGCGGCGCTCGACCTGGGTTTCGTGGCCTCGTTCAGTGGGATCGTCACGTTCAAGAAGGCGGTCGCAGTCCAGGAGGCAGCCCTCAAACAGCCCGGGGACGCCCTGCTGGTCGAGACCGACGCCCCCTACCTGGCCCCGATCCCCAGGCGAGGGAAACCCAATGAACCCGCGTATGTAGCCTATACGGCTGCCCGAATCGCGGAGATCCGTGGAGAGGACCCAGACGCTCTCGCCCGGACCACCTATGAAAACGCGCTTCGAATCTTTGGAATCCAAGAATAGTCACGCCTTTACACGGTGGACCCTATCCGCCTTGACTCGCCCCTACGCATCACTATCTTTGCGGCCCTTTTCCGGGGAGAAGACCTGTGAATACGAATCCCGGCCTCATCGGCACCAAGCTCGGCAATACCCAAATCTTCCTCGACGACGGGGAGGTCCGGCGCGTCACTGCGATCAAGGCCGGGCCCTGTGTCGTGGTGGGCAAGCGCACCCCCGACAAAGACGGCTACGCCGCCCTGCAGCTCGGCTTCGGGGAGCGCCGCGAGAAGCTGGTCAGCAAGCCTGAGGCTGGCAATTTCAAGAAAGCCAACGTCGAGGCACCGCGAGTCGTTCGTGAGTTCCGCGTCGACGCCGCGCTCCTCGAGCGCTTCGAGGTCGGTCAGACCATCGGCGTGGCCGACATCTTCCAGGACGGTCAGTTCGTGGATGTCTCCGGCACGAGCAAGGGCCGCGGCTTCACCGGCGTCATGAAACGTTACAATTTCGCGGGCGCGGGCACGGTCGGTCATGGCGCGCACGAGGCCAAGCGTCATGGCGGCTCGATCGGCATGAATATGACGCCCGGCCGCACGCATCGCGGTATGAAGATGCCCGGCCAACACGGCAACAAGAAGTCCACCATCTTGAACCTTCGCATCGTCAAGGTGCTGTCCGACGAGAACATCGTGCTCGTGAACGGTGGCGTTCCGGGCGCGCGCAACGGCTTCGTCACCGTCAAGGGCTCCATCAAGAAAGCGACCGTGCCGCTTCCAGAGCCTCCGGCCAAAGAAGAGGCCACCCAGGAAGCGCCGGAAACCACCGAAGAGGGCTAACTGGCCCCGCGCCGCAAGCAGGATCACCACGGACGTCGCGCGCGGCGCGAGGGATATCCTGCTCGCTCGGTTTACAAGCTGCAGGAAATCGATCGTCGCGTTGGTCTGTTCAAGAAAGGCCAGCGCGTTCTCGATCTAGGGGCAAGCCCCGGCTCTTGGACGCTCTATACAGCGGAGCGGGTCGGCCCGAGCGGCCGCATCCTTGGCATCGACCTCGACGATCCCGGAATCACGCTGCCACCGCAGGCGGAGATTCGCACCCTCGACGCCTTCCAAGTCGATCCCGAAACATTGGGCGGGCCGTTCGACGTCGTCATCAGCGACATGGCGCCGAAGACGAGCGGCCAGCGTCATGCCGACCAGTACCGGAGCTACGAGCTGGTCATGCGCGCTCTCGAGTTGACCAAGGCGGTGCTCGAGCCAGGTGGCACCTTCGTCGCCAAGATCTTTCAGGGGGCCGAGTTCGAAGACGCGCGCAAGGCGCTTCGCGAGGTGTTCGGAAAAGTGCGTGTCATCCGTCCCGAAGCTACGCGAAACGAGAGCTACGAAGTGTTCCTGGTCGGCCTAGGCTTTCGGCCGGCTAGTTCTTGAGCGCCTCGAGTCGCGCGCGTGCCCGGTCAGCGTACGGCCCGTCGGGATCGAGCTTTGCCGCGCGTCTGAGGTGTGCCCGCGCTTTGCCGAGCTGCCCCTGTTTGGCCAGGATCGAGCCGTAGGCGTATTGTAGGGTGGCGTCGAGCTCGTCTTGTCCAACGGCGCGCCGCATGGTCGCCTCAGCAGCGTCGAGATCTCCGGTAGCGTAGTAGGCCAAAGCAAGCTCGGCGAGAAGCTCGGTAGGGGGCGGATCGGACGCCTGCCTCAGGGCCGTGCGCAACACCGGCACGGCCTCCGCTGACAAACCAGCTCGCCGGAAGCCCTCCCCGACCGCAATCGATAGCAAGACGTCGCCACGCACCATCGGTCGAGCAGCGCGAAGCTGCACGGCGGCGTCCTCTGGTCGCCCCATCTCGAGAAGCATCATCGCGAGGTTGATCCGTGGGACGGCGTCCTCAGGGAGCCGATCGATCGTCGCGAGGTATTCGCCCTCGGCCTCGGCGAGCCTTCCCTGCTCTTCGTACGCCAGACCGAGGTTGAATCGGGCAGCCGTGAGCTGCGGGTCCAGAGCGACCGCCCGTTCGAGCGTCGTCGTCGCTTCGGCAAGATTGCCGCCTTCGCGCAAGAGCACCCCCAGGTTGTTGAACGCCTCGGCAAAGTTGCGATCGTTCTCGATCGCCCGGCGATAGGCCTTCTCGGCTGAGGTCCAACTGCCAGCCGCCTCGTGCGCAAGTCCCAAATCAAGCCAGGCGCGCGGGTCGTTTGGATCGTCGGCGAGTGCCTGCTGGAAGACACGCTTGGCTTCACCAACTTTTCCTTCGACGAGCAGCCGCTCTCCGCGCAACACATCGGGGCTTGCCGCTGGACGGCTGACCATCTCGACCGCCTGGGGCTGAGTCGCCGTACTCTGGGTAGACCCGCACCCAGCAACCACCGCGATCAGGACTGCCCCCCGAAAAAGGCGGCCGTCCACGGCCTTCATGGCTCCTCGGCGCGAGCATGGAGAGCAAGAATGCGATCGTAAAGCACCCGCTGCAGGCGCTTGAGACGATCTGGATCCTGTACTTTCCTTCCGTCGGCGTCCGCCACGTAGAAGACGTCCGCCACGCTCTGACCTTCCGTGTTCACCTTGGACAGAGCAATGGTCAGGTCCAGCTGATGGAGCGTGCGCGCGATCTCGTGAAGGAGGCCGATGCGGTCCCGCGTAAATACATCGACGATGGTGTATTGCGACGACGCGTTGTTGTCGACGCTGATGTGCGTGGGAACGTCGGGGCCA
>CAZHPJ010000256.1:0-4805 GCA_964534585.1 uncultured Sandaracinaceae bacterium
GGCATCGCGGCGCCTAGAATGCCCTGATCGCTGAGGCTCGTCCCATCGAGCTTCGCCGCCACTTTGAGGTAGAGGACGCTGAGGTCCTGCTCAGCCGGAAATACGCGCGGGAAGTCGGCCGAGCTCGTCGAAGCGACCCTTATGAGGCTCGCGTACGCGCTCGCGGGCCGAAGGTCGAGCCCGCCCGACGCGGCGTCACCGTGGCAGGTTGAAAGGGTGCAGCCTCGGCCCTCGAAGATCTGTTGCTGAACCTGGGCGAACGTACTGTCGGCGTCACACTTCGCGGCCGTGCCGCTCGAGTTGTCGGTTCCACATGCGGCGACGAACAGCGCAGCAAACACTACGATCGCGTATTGAACGGGTTTCATTAGTCACTCCAAAAGGGGTTTTAGGCTAAGCGAAGGCCGGATTGTTTCTGATTAGGCTATCGGTGCAAGCGAAAAATATGAGCTGCGCTCAGGATGATAACCTCCGAGCACCTCTTTACAGCCTTTAGGGCAAAGGCTCTTCTACATAGTACGAGCCGAGCGGGATGAACATCTCGTCATCCGTGGTCACGCCACCGAAGAGCGGGCAGGCGTCACACGATCCACCCTCGCCGCAGAACGAGTCATCACCGTTGCAAAGCTCCCCTTGCTTGTCGCCGCCGAGGCAAACGCGCTGCGTCGCAGCACAGCCGCAGGACGCAAGCGGGAAGCTACACGCCGGGGTATTCGGCTTGGTCGACTCGCGCTTGACCTCGAGAGGATCGTCGGCGCCGTTATCGTAGACCGCACAAGCTTTGAACGTGCGGTCCGCCTCAGCTGCCGAAGAATAGTCGTTCGGCGGATCGTAATAGCTGTAGAGAGGGTCGTCGTAGAGTCGGCTCAGATAGTCTGCCTCGCTCTGCGGCGGAAGACAGTTGCTCGTGCCCTGACACGGCTCGTTCGGCGGCAACCAAATTCGGAAGAGCTCGCCGTGAGCATGCATGTGCGAGCTGAGTGACAACAGCTGCGAGTACTGCGGCAGTGTCCACGTCGTGCACACCTCGCGTTTGGCGAACGGCGCAACCGGGCTCATGGCAAAGATGTTGTCGGCTTCGAAAATCTGACGGCGCAGCCAGCTGCGCTCCGACTCGGGCGCGAAGGTGAGGTTCACCCATTGCTCGATCGTGGTCCCCTTATTGGTGCGGTTGAACCCATGGCTGTTCCAGGAGACGAAGCCTTTGAGCGGCAACAGTGAGTACACCCCGATTGGCGGCTCATCGATGAAGGTCGACTCCTGCGCTCCGGAGAGGCCAACCTGGCTCCCGGTCGAGCCGCCGCCAGGACCGAGACCAAAATCACGCGGCGCGTGGGGATACCCGACGCATGCGACTGCGGTGATCGCCGGGGTCGTACACTGGCTGCGCGGGCCGCAGCCATCGGCCACCATCGGGTCGCAGGTTTCGCCGGCTTTGTCACCGCCTAGGCACGTCCAGGGTCCCCATTCACCACCGTTCGGGTCAGACTCGGGTGTGTAAACCGTAATGATGCTGTGATGGGACTGGCCGTCCTGTGCGAGCTCGTTGCGGCGGAAGGCAAAGCACTTTCGACCCTCGCCGAGCTCGGCACAGTCGACTTGATACTCCGCGGGCACCTGGTCGGTGAAGTCGTAGTAGCTCGCAAAGCAGACCTCGTTTTCGGCCTCGCTATCGATGGCCCAGCCGCCCGCATAGAACTGCACACCTTCGTCTGAAGCAGGAGGCGGAAGTGGATTGATCTTGTTCGGGTCCGCCTCGAACGTTCCTTCGCAGCCGAGGAGCTCGAGCGTTCCCTCGACGATTCCATCGGAGGGCGCACCCCCACGGATCCAAAGTCGCATTGCGGCAAGCTGATCGGCGCTGAGTGGCTCCCCGTTGATCGGCATGGACTGGCCGAGAGCGCCCAGATCGGTTCCTTCGGTCGCGGCGGCCAATTTACGGTAGAGAAGACTCAGGTCTTGGTCACCTGGCAGGACGCGTTGGATCGACGCGTCGATCGTGCTCGCCTGGCGAACGAGGCCGGCGAACGAAGCGTCCGCGCGAAGATCGAGACCGCCGCTGAGCGTCTCGCCATGGCACGCGCTTGCGGTGCAACCTTTGGCTTCGAACACCGTCGCTTGAATCGCGTCGTAGGTGCTGGCGAAGTTGCAGTCCTTGAGGCCCGAACCGCCGCTTGAATCGGAGCCGCACGCAGCCAGAAAAAGCGCTGAAGCCGCGCTGAAGAGAAGCAAGGATGGAAAGAGTTTCGGCATTGGCTTTATCGTCCAGTACGTGTAGAGATCAGCGGCGGTTTCGTCAATTGACTCCCATTCAATTGACGGAGAGTGACGACTCGCGCAAGTGTTGCGCCTTGCCGAGAAGGATAGCCGATGCCGCTCGAAGCTCTATTCAAAGTTGCCAACTATGCAGTGATGCCCTTTTGGCTGCTGCTGATCGTCGCGCCCCGCTGGCGTTGGACACAGCGATTAGTGCACGGGCCGGTCGTTCTTCTCCTGCTCACGCCGATCTATGCCTACATGTTGTTTGGTTATGCGCCGGCCCCGAAGGGCATGGAATTCATCACGCTCTATGGAGTCATGATCGGTTTCTCGACGCCCCATATCGTCGTAGCCGGCTGGATCCACTACCTGATCTTCGACCTCTTCGTGGGCGCGTGGGAAACGCGCGACGCGCAACGGCGAGGCATCTCGCACCTCTTCGTCATCCCTTGCCTCATCACTACGCTGATGATCGGCCCGGTCGGGCTCCTGCTCTACGTGCTCGTGCGCTTCTTCAGCAAACGAGTCCTCGAATACGACGAGGCCAACGACCTATGAGACCGGCGGAAATGAAAAAGGGCCAGCGCCATCGAAGGCACCGGCCCTTTTGGATCAGGACTCCCACCAAGGGGGGGGAGCTTGCCTAAGGGCTAACTCGCCCGAACCTCCGGTGAAAGTCCGATTCTAGAATTGCTGTCCATATTGCACATTCCTCCCCCGGCGATGCCGGCGCTCTTGGGTCTCTGAGCACCAAGCTCAGACCACGCGGAGCGTTCCTTGGTGGTTAGACCCTCGGATATCGAGGGCCGTTTCACGGCAGCGAGTCTCCTTGAGGAATTCGCAGCATTGCGGGGCAATTTGCCCAACCGCCGCGAGCGGCAAGTCGCATCGCGAAAAGGAGATCCCCTTTTAGGGCAACGCTACTCACGCTTCTCAAGATACCCACTGCGCCCGATCGAGCCAAGCCTAGAACGAAGTCAGAGGAGGAATTCGTCTTCGAGCTGTAGAATTTGCAGGTTCCTGCCACGCACCTGCGCCAGTTCTCGCAGCACCCTGGCCTCGAATGTCGGCTTGATGTGATAGAGCAAAATCGGAAGCTCATCACTTTGTTCGAGCTTGCCGAGCTCCGATGCGAGTGTGTCCGGGGTCAAATGCCGCGAGTTATGCGCGAGGTCGGCTTCATCGTTCGGGAACGAAACCTCCATCATCAACGCCCGAATGTCATCGAGTGCGTTGATGCGCGTCCAAAGCTCCTCGGTCGGTCCCGTGTCTCCACCGTACACCATGCTCACGCTGTTCTGACGAATGATGAACGCGGACGTGTCCACCGTGTGGTTGACCATCACCGGCGTAACTTCGTAACCGTCGACGTCAGACGCTTGATTGGGTTGCACCTCGACGAAACGCACCGTCGGGCCATCCTTCGCGTCGATGCGCGTAAAGTCGGGCCAAAGGATGTCGTTGAAGAAATGTGTCCGAAGCGCCTCGATGGTGGCGGGGACCCCCACGATGTCGAGCGTCGAGCCACCTTCCTGACAACGATTGTCGGCCAGGGTCGCGAGATCGCGGATGTGATCCATGTGCGGATGGCTCACGAGCACCGAGCGAATGCGTTGTTGCTCGTCGAGGGAGAGCGAGCTCGTGATGGCGCCAGCATCGATCGCAACCTCATCGCCAACGAGAAAGCTCGAGGTGCGATGCTTTGGCGTTTCGCCGCCATGACAACCGAGCACACGGAGCTGCATCAGGACGCCCCCGAATTACGGATGAAATCGAGGAATTCGGCAAGCCGAACGGCGTCTTTGATCAGCACGAACCCGCTCGAAACCTCGAGCGCACCGACACGCGTGAGTCGACGCAGAGCGACGCGTACCTCGGTCTTGTCGACGCCGAGCTTGAGCGCCAGATCTTTGTCGGTGAGGTCGGGGGCAGCCGAGCCTTCGGCGCTTTCATTCACGTCTTGTAACTCGAGGATCACCCGCGCGGTGATATCGTCTTCGAGCAAAAGATCAATGAACCGGTTGGCGTTCTCGAGACGTTCGGCAAGATGCCGAATCAATCGAATCGCGATCTCTCCAGTGCCGGCGATCATCTCTTGAAGCTTGTCGGCCGGGACCTTGAGCAGCTCCGCTTCCTCGACGACCTCGGCGGTTGCGGACCGGGGCTGACCGGTGACGACCGCCATCTCTCCGAAGAAGTCTCCGGGACCGAGCGTCGTCACCACGCGCCGACGCCCATGAGATTCCTTGAGGACGCGAACCTTGCCCGCGCGAATGACGTACATCGAGCCACCGGGGTCACCCTGACGAAACACCGTCGTACCCCCTGAAAGACGAACTCCAAATCTGTCAGCCAAAGACCGATCCGCCATGCTGCGCCTCTATGAATGTACCTTGCTGAGGGGTCGACCGCCAGACTGTTACGCCCTAATCTCCAAGCTGGGCTTCGATGTCGGTCGACTGGCAGCAACTGCAGGATATCGCGCCCGGGCTGGGCATCGCGCTCGATCTGGTCATTGCGCTCATCGCGTCCTCGCACGTCATTCT
>CAZHPJ010000257.1:0-4797 GCA_964534585.1 uncultured Sandaracinaceae bacterium
CCACGAAGGCGGGCGCGTGCGCGCGAACTGCGTCGAACGGCCGAATTGTGAGCGTATCCATGTCGAGATAGACACCGCCGTCACGATAGACCAATGCCGTACGGACTAGGTTCGAGCGAGCGACGGGCGATTTCAACGCACCGATGAGATCGGCAAGCACCGGGCCACTGGCCTCCTCACACAGCGCGCGATCGTCCAGCGGGGCCAGCTCGAAGTTGGAGATGTCATGGAGCTCCCGAACGTGCGGAAGCTCGTCCAGTGGATCGCTGTGGTGCAGTCGCACCGAATCGAATCCGCCATGTGTCGCGGCGGAACGAATCGCCAGCGCGTGGAGATACGGCAACTTGGTTCCGTACCAAACGAAATGCGCAATCGAAGGAATCAAGTGGCCGGCCTCGGCACGACTTCTAGCCCACGTGCCCAACCCACGCTACTGACTCGGCGCCGCATTTGCGCGGAACTGTGCTAGATCGCTGCCGGTGATCTCGATGGTCGTGATGGACACCGCCCTCTCCCATCCCCCGAGCGCCATTCCGGGCATGGTCGAGCGACTGCAGAGCAGCAGTTGAGCTTCCTTCACCACCTCGGCCGACCATACGCATACGGGCTCCGCCTCGGCGTAGGGTCGTGAAGCTCATTCGAGAGGATCGGACCCTCGGCTGGATCGTTGTCGCCTTTGCTCTCTCCCAGCTCATCGCGATCGGCTGGGACTTGCCGGGCTCCTACGGTTGGGAGAACGACGGCATCGCGCCGCGCGACTTCTTTGCCGGGATCGGGGTCAATCTGACGCCGGGACAAGGGCATCGATACCCGCTGTTCCACAATGCGCTGATCGGACTGCTGTGCGTCCCGATCCTTCTTCCTGCGGCGCTTGCCGCGGAGAAGTGGACCTTGCCAGCGCTCATGGAACAGGTCCTCACCGTGCCGGTGATGACGGGTTGCTCGCTCGTGGCAAAGCTCGTGGGGCTGATCATGGCCTGCGTGTCCTTGCTCATCATAGCTCGGATCGCTCGACGCACGGTGAGCGTCGAGGCCGGCCGTTGGGCCGCCATCTGGGCCGCTACTTGCTTGTCGTTTGCCTACTACGGGCGGGTCAGCAACCTCGACGGTCCCTACTTGATGTGGACCGCACTGGCGATCGACCGACTCCTCTCGGTCGCCGAAACACGAAAGCGCCGAGACTACATCCTGTTTGGCGTGCTCGCCGGCGCGGCCGTCGCAACCAAAGACCAGGCCTATGCAGGCTTTGTCCTTCCTGGACTGATCTTCGTTCTCATGTTGCCGCTTCGTAGCGACCGGCCCTTTGGCCCACTATTGGCTCACTACCGGAACGCGGCCATCGCAACCTTGGCTGGCGCCATGTCGCTCGGCTTCTTGGGCGGCGCGTTCTTCAATCCGACCGGCTTCGTGGTGCGGCTTCGCCGGCTCACGGGCAGCGCCAGCCACGACTGGATGACCTACGCACGCACATCGCAGGGAGTCCTCGGGAACGTCATCGACATCGGGCTTGGTCAGGAGATGTTCTACTGGCCGTGGTTGGTCGTGGCGCTGTGCTGGGCCGGCGTCGGGATGGCCGCCCTCGGCCGCGGAGGCGAAGGTATCCGTGCGCGTACGTTCCGCTTGCTACCACTGTACGCGGGCCTCAGCAGCATCTTGTTCTTCACGCTGGTTGTCGCACGCTGCGAGCATCGCTTCGTGCTGCCCTTGGGATTCTGGCTGGCGTACTACGGCGGCGTGGCATCGGCGGCGTTGACCTCGCGTTTGGCTACCAAGAGCGGGCTTGCCTGCCGCAGCGGACAGGCTGCCCTTGCAGTGCTGTTGCTCTGGGCCGCCGGTCACAGCCTCGAAGTTCATCTGACCCAACGCGGGGACGCGAGGAATGAAGTGCTCGCGTACCTGGGTAGGTTGGATGAAGGTACCCTCGTCGAAACCTACGGTCCGCTCGTCCATCTTCCCCACTTCGATGTATCGGACAGCTCGCCCTATCGCCTCCAGCGCGTCAGCCGAAGGCCCATCGGCGAGCGCAATCCTCTCATCGGGGCAGAGGAAATCGATGCTCCGTACGGCGATGTGCAGGTCCGTCAGCCCGATGTGCTCGTCGTCTCGGAGTGCAATGCCCGAGAGTTCATCCCGCGCCAACTTCACGAGGGCACGGCCGAGCCGGCGGTAGGAAAACGAGCACAAACGGACGCCGACGCACAAGCGTTCTTCCGATCTGTGCTGAGCGACTCGCTCGAAGGCTACGAAGTCGCCCTCGTCGCGGAACCGAAGATCCCCGCATGGGCGGAGGCGCTCGGCGCGAAGCCAGTCCAGGTTCACTCGAGCGTGGGGAACCGACAGTGGATCCTCTTGCGCTCCGATCGGTAACTGCTGCGCATTGCGGCCGAAAACGGCGAAGCCACGCAGAATGTGCGCGCCGAGCAGGTAAGTGAGCAAGCAGGCCTATTGATTGCGTTCGAGGGGACGGGTCTGCATGTTCAGCATCGCGCGACCGGTGATCCACACTGCGCACGTCTCAGCGAAAGCCGTACTTTAGCCCGTAAAAACCAGTGCGTGCGTGGGGCAGATACGTTCGAAATCCGCGCCCGCAGCCCGCGTCAGACCAGACAATTCACGAACACCGGTCGACCGGGCCGCGCCGCGCAGAACGGACGCAGGCAACAAGGGGGTAGACAGAACGTTACGCCTTTGTGCATTCTCCGCATCACCGGGGTCCAGAACGACTCCGGAGCCCGCATTCGGTGCGCTCTCGATGAGAGGTGGAGGTGCGTTGTGAAGTATGGATGGATCGCGGTTGTCGCCATGATGGCGGCCTTGTTGTCAACTGGGCCGGTGGCCGCGCAAGACGCGGCGGAAGCGGAGGCTGCGGCTGAGGGTGTAGAAGCCGAAGCCCCCATGTCTGAGCTCGACAAGCTCAAGGCAATGGAGGCGGAGTCCGAGACGCAGACCGTCGTCGGCGCACGGCCCCCCAGCGCGACCAGCTCGCCGCAAACAGGTGCTGCCGGAATGGGCACCGAAGCGGCCGAACGCGAGAGGATGCGCGCTAGCGTGGGCGAGGTCGGAAAAAGCGTCCGGCAAAAAGGCGAAGAAGCCGTCCCGCTGAAGTTCAAGTTCCATGGGTACTACCGGGCTCGCTACAACTGGATCGGCAACGCGCCGATGCCCAAGGGCAGCCAACCGGGCACCCCCACCGGGGCTTTCCCGAGCAAGAACGCCTCCTACGGCTACATGCGACTGCGTCTCGACCCGGAGGTCACCTACGGACCGAACCCGGACCTTCCGATCGCACGCTTGCGCTTCACGATCGACGGTTTGGACAACGTCACGTTCGGCGACAATGCGCGCGTATTCAGCTCTCCCCTGTTCGCCGTCGACCAGAGCTTGACCACCACTGAAGGCTTCGACCTGCGGGAGTCGTTGAAGCTCGAACGCGCCTGGATCGAGTTCTTGGTTCCCATCGGCCAAGTGCGCGTCGGCCGAATGGAATCGCACTGGGGCATGGGCACCCTGACCCACGCTGGCAACGGCCTCGCAGAGTGGGGCGACTTCATGCGAGGAGAAACCTTCGACCGTATCCTCTTCGCCACGCGACCGATCACGCTAGCGCGAGGCATCGCCAAGGGGGACACGCGGTCGACCCCGCTGATCTTCGCGTTCGTCTACGACCGCCTCACCCAGGATCCGGTCGGCGACCCGACGATCAGCGCCCCACCAGTGGCGAGCAACCCGAACTTCTTTCCGTTCTATACGACATTCGACGAGCGCTCGACCTTCCCGCTGGCGTACCTGACCAACCTTGATCGACGCGTGAGCGAGATCGTCGGCGTTCTTGCGTGGCACGACGAAGACTACGGCCGAGGTGCTACCGACGAGCTGTTCGCTGGCGTCTACATGGTGTATCGGTTCCAGAAATCGACCGAGAGTCGGATCCTGATCCCCGACGTGGCATGGCGATTGAAGCATACGCTTAAGAAGAAACGGAACTTGGCGATCACGACTGAGGGCGAGTACTATGCGATTCTGGGTCACAGCGGTGCCTTGGCCTTCACGGGAGGTTGTCCGCCCGAACCCTGCAATAGGGGTGATGCGGGCATCCACAACGTCCTTGCCAACATCGGCGTCATGGACGAGGGCAACTGGTCGTTCAAGTTCGAGGGCGGCTATGCGAGCGGCGACGACGATACTCTCTCCTTCGTTGAGTCGCCCAAGAAGCTGACGACCCGGGGGTTCAACGAGAACGTGAAGGTAGGCCTGTTGATGTACCAGGTCGCACTCAAGGCCCTGACCTATTCGGCGCTCACTCCGCTCGGCGCGAACTCGCTCGGCGCCAACGGCAGCGTCTATAACTCGAAGTTCCTCTTGCCGAGCTTCCGTTTCACGGTCGTCCCGGGCCTCGAGCTTCATACGCAAGTGGTCGTGGCCTGGGCCGATAAGCTCGATGAGCTCATCTTCCAGGCTAGCAACGACAGCTGTAGCTTCTCGTCAGAGTGCTTCATGGGTTGGGAAGCGGACCTCGCCCTCCGCGCCAAGATGGGCGCCAAGGACATCGTGTGGATCGACCTCGAAACAGGCATAATGCAGCCGGGCAAGGCCTTTACAAACGCCGGCTTCAACGATGCCTGGCTCTGGACCGTGCAGCTCCGCGCTGCCATGATCTTCTAACCGGGTGTAGCCATGAGAAAGGAACCGACCATGAAACTAACCAATCTTATTTGGGTTCTCGCATTGGCTGGCACGGTAGCGGCCTGTAACAGCGGGCCCCCCATTACGAATACGCCGCCACCTCCCGGAGGCGGC
>CAZHPJ010000258.1:0-4792 GCA_964534585.1 uncultured Sandaracinaceae bacterium
GTGACAGTGCCCGTGTCAGTGTCAGTGCCCGTGCCAGTGCCAGTGCCCGTGTCGGCGTCGGTGTCGGTGTCGGTGTCAGCGACGGTGCCACTGCGGGCGTTTGTATGGGGTGAAGGCCGCCCCCATGATGATCGCCTCTCGGATCGCATCCGGGTCCCTCAATGAGGCGAGTAGGCTTTCACCGATCGTTCCGGACGGGCGGCGGTGGTGCTTGCGTTCCTGGGGCGCTTGCTTCTTCTCCCCAACTCCAACGATCGACCGCCTCGCCGCAGCCAGCACCTGATCGTGCAACGCCGGTTGCGCTGCTGCGGCCAGAACCCCGGCGGCCATGATCCATCGCACGTTCGCGTCCACGGTCTCGCCCCGCGCGAGGTGGCCGCTGAGCCGTTCGACTTCGGCGTGCTCGGCGTGCAGGTAGGCGAGCCCGGGGATGTTGATGAGCTGGAAGCCCTCGAGCTCAGGCCAGCCGCGCTGGGCGAGCACGTCGATGATCGAGTCCGCGATCGAATGGAAGGCTTCGTCCGAGAGCCCGACCCATTGTCCGCCCAGGGGCAAGTAGTAAAAGCGCACGTCGGCGTGATCGGTTTCCCATTGCTCCCATAGCGTGTCCGCCTCCTCGTGTCGTCCCAGGTGATGCAAGACGCGTGTCGCCATGTAGAGCCGGAGCCGGGCGGGAGGATGCTCGTCGATTTGGCTACCGTTCTGGAGGATCGCTGCCGTTCGTTGAGGCGAGCTAGGCTCGCGGAAGGCGCGGCGCATCGTTTCCACGTAGGCGGGCCCCAACATGAGCGTGCCCATCAGGTCTGCGAAGATCTCAGGGAGCCAGGCGCCGAAAAGCCGCCGGAGCCAGGCGCCGTCAATCTCCCCGGAGGCCATCGGCAAGTCCGCCGTGTGGGGAAGGCCGAGTCGCGTATGCAATTCGCCGTCCAGCGGTTCGACGCTGTAGTAAAAGTCGTGGGCGATTTCGTGGGCAATTGCAGGCCACCACCAGAGGCTGTTCTCGGCGCCCGCGGGCAGGCGGATTGGGGCAACGTGGGTCGACGCGAAGCGCGGCACGATCGACAGATCCCAGTCACCGGTTACCACGACGGGCTGGCTGGTCCTCAGGGCGACCCGCTGGGCGCGCGCGAAGTCGAGAAGCGGCGCGTAGCAGGCATCTGCCATTGCGTCGGCGTCTCCGACGAACGACGAGCTGCCGTGCATGCGTTGCTGCGCCATCGTCTTCAGGTACCGGAGGAGCTCTTCGAGGCCACGGAGAATGGTGGTCTCCTGCACGATGGTCGACAGCGTCGAGCTGCTCCTGAGCGAACGCTCGATCGCGTCGAGGCGGCCCAGCAGATCCTCGCGCAACGCGGGTACGAGACGCAGCAATCGTGGATCGCTTTCGGCGCGTGCGAGCAAACGCGACGTCTCTTGTCTCAGGCGATCGAGCCGTGCTCGTGCCGCGGCCAAGAAATCCGTTTCCGTCGGCCGACGGGCAACGAGAGGCTCGGGCCTCGGCTTCGGGCGTGGGCCGCGGCTGGGCTGGCGAGACGGCGGAGAGCGCCTCGGTTCCCTAGGCGCCGGTGCGTCGGCGGTCGTTTCCGGTGATTCGCCGGCTTGCTCTCTTTTCTTCTTTCCACGGTCCCGCCATCGCTTGAACAGCGGGTACAGAATGTAGATCAGGAGGGCGATCTCGCCGAGATGTTCCCTGAGAAGCTCCTTCATCGGTTTTCAGCGCTTTCGCCGCCTGTAGACGAAGACCGGGCGCTCGAGCGGACCTCGACCGCGCTTCGCGATCAGGTCCGCCAAGATCAGCCGCGCCACGAATGTTTGCGGTTGAGCAAGCAGGGCGCCGAGTGGCAAAGGCTTAGATCTTACCTTCATCGTCCGACCCGCTGGTCGACTTGCTGATCGAGTCGCGCATCTCGGTGTCTGCTGCCACGTTGCGGATGTTGTAGTAGTCTATCACGCCGAGGTTGCCTTCCCTGAGCGCCTCGGCCATGGCCTCCGGGATCTTGGCCTCGGCCTCGACGAGCTTGGCGCGCATGTCCTCTACCTTGGCGCGCATCTCTTGCTCAGCGGCAACCGCGAGCGCGCGTCGCCCTTCGGCGTGAGCCTGAGCGACCTGTTTGTCCGCCTCTGCTTGCTCGGTCATCAACTTGGCGCCGATGTTGGTGCCGACATCGACGTCGGCGATATCGATCGAGAGAATGTTGAACGCCGTGCCACTGTCTAAGCCGCGCGAGAGCACGTTCTTGGAGATGGCATCCGGGTTCTCGAGAACCTCCGCGTAGTTTGAGGCCGAACCAATCGTGGAGACGATGCCTTCGCCGACGCGCGCGACCACGGTTTCCTCGGTAGCGCCACCGACCAGCCGGTCGATGTTGGAGCGGACGGTGATTCGAGTGATGACCAGGAGCTGAATGCCGTCCTTCGCGACCGCGGTGATCTTGGGGGTCGTGATGACTCGGGGGTTGACGCTGGTTTGCACGGCCTCGAGGACGTCGCGTCCGGCCAGGTCGATCGCCGCGGCTTGTTGGAAGTCCAACTGGATGCCCGCCTTGTCCGCGCTGATAAGCGCAGTGACCACTCGCTCGACGTTTCCACCGGCAAGGTAATGAGACTCCAGCGTGTTCGTCGGAACCTCGCGGCCGGCTTTCACCGCTGCGATGCGAGGGTTGACGACGGCGCTTGGCGACACGCGCCGCAAGCGCATGCCGATGAGCTCGCCGAAGCCGACCCTCGCGCCGCTCGACCACGCCGCGATCCAGAGCCTGACCGGGATCAACCAAACGAACAGGACGAAAAAGACGATGAAGAGGAAAAAAATCAGGGCGAGTGGTGCGAGCGACATGAGACTTCCTTCTTAAATTGCATCGGAGATGCGTACGACGACGCGTGGGCCTTCCACGCTCATTACTTCGATTTCTTGGTTGCTGTCGATGTATTCGCCTTCGGTCATGACATCGACTTCGTCGGAACCAAAGCGAACGCGCCCAATGGGCCGGAGCGGGGTGACAGTGATTCCCCGACGCCCGAGGAGCGCGCTCCGGTCTTGTTGCGAGACCGCTGCAGCTTGGCTGTGCTCGAGCACCATCTTGCGCCCGACGCGGCTTTTCGGCAGCCAGAAAAGCATCACGCCGGCGGCGATAATCGAAACGCCACCCGTCACACCGCCCCACAAAGGCCCCAGCTCCGTCCACGCTGCCACCGCTCCCGCTGCGAGGGCCAACAAGCCGAGGACGCCAGCCACGCCGAAGCCAGGCACGACCGCGACCTCTGCGAAGAGCAAAAGCAACCCCACTACGAGGGCAATGACGATGACCAGTGCGGTCACGCCTTCTCCTCGGGGCGGACGACGAGGGCTGGCCCCTCTTTGCCGATCACGCGGATACGCGATCCGCGAGCGATGAACTCGCGCTCGCTAGTGGCTTCGTGACGTTCGCCATTGATGATGACCTTTCCGGTCGGTCGCAGGTCCGTCAGCGCTTCGCCGACTTGCCCGGCGAGGTCGGACGCGCTCGGCGCGGAGAGGAAGCCCGTCTCGGCGTCTTCCAAAATCAGCTTTCTACCCATCGCGGTCCGCGACAGAAGCCGCATGACCACGAGGGCCAAGACGAACGATCCGAGCAGCGAGAGCAAGACGCGGGTCATCGCGTCGGCCAGCACGCCGGTCTTAAACGAGACGTCGATCGGGATGCCGATCAATGCGAGCACGAGCGCGGCGATGACGAAGATCAAACCGAGCACACCAGGCACTCCGAGGCCCGGAACGAAAAAGATCTCGACGACGACGAGAACGACGCCTGCCAGGAACAGCAAAGCCTCCTCCCAGCCCACGAGCAGAACGACCGCATGGCCGCCGAAGAACAACGCAAGCGAGATGAAGCCGACGACCGTGAACGCACCAACGGTTCGCGTGTAGAAAGCAACCATCAGGCCGAGCATGCCGACCGAGAGCAGCAGGCCGCTCACCGTCGGCTCGGTGAGCCAGCGCGCGATCTTTTCGCCCCAGTTGAGCTCGAGCCTCACGATTTCCGGGTTTTCGAGCGCGAGCGCCTTCATCACCGCGTCGAGATCGGCGGCCTTGCCGTCCGCCATGCCCATTTTGATCGCTTGGTCGGTGTCGAGGGTAAGCAGCTTGCCCGCTGTGACGATGCCGTCGATGACCACCTCCCTGTCGACCATCGCTTCGGCGATGTCGCCGCGTCGGCCGTTGGCTTCTGCGGTCGCGCGCATCTCGGCGCGCATGTACGACACCATCTTCTCGCCCACCGCTTCGGCTTTCCCGCCCGGCGCGGCTTGGATGGGTGTCGCCGCGCCGATCGTGGCGCCTTCCGTCATGAGCACGTTGTCACACGCCAGGCTGATCAAGGCCCCGGCGCTGATCGCGCGCGGGTGGATGAATGCGACGGTACGGGGTTTGGCTTCCAGCAACGCGTCACGGATCTGAATCGCGGCGTCGACGCGCCCACCGAGGGTGTTGACCTCGATCACGATTGCGGCCGCGTCGGGGTTGGTGTCGACTGCTCGGCGAACGAACGCGGCAAGCCCGAGCTCCACGGTGCGGTCGATTGCCACGACGACGACTTTGCTGCCGGGGGGTGCGTCGATCGGAAGGGCCTGCACGTCGCTTTCGACGTTGGCGCTCGGAGCGGGCCGGTAGCCGGAAGCGCCATCGGCTTTGTCTGTCCGATCGGGCTTCTGCCCAAAGGTCACCTGCGCGGTGCACAGCAACACGCTGGCGATCAGAAGGCCGCGGAAGCTCAATCGCGGGTACTTGGCCCACCTCACGCGGTGCAACCTAGCT
>CAZHPJ010000259.1:0-4784 GCA_964534585.1 uncultured Sandaracinaceae bacterium
ATGTGAGCGATTGACCCAGTACCACGCTAGAGAGCAAGGACGCTCAGTGAAAGTTACCGATTATTTTCGGATCGTGTCGCGTCGTCCAGATCGGAGTTACATAAAATCTGAATGGATTCAGAGAGTTGTACAGTTTCCCGAAAAAGAGCATATTCAAGCAGACGGCCGCATTCGCCGCTGGGGGCGGGTCCCGGAAATGGGCGATCGCTATCTTCGTGTGGTGCTGCTGGAGGATGGTGAAACAGTGCACAACGCATTTTTAGATCGAGGTTACAGGACATGAAAGTTCAGTACTTTACCGCCACCGATACGCTCTATATTGAGTTTCGCGCCGGTAATATTGTCGAGCCGGGTCGTTCATCGTGAAGATCTGCGAGGTGCGCACTCCGAGCAAACGAATGCCCAAATCGTCGGGTTCGTACGTGTCCTCGAGCTGCTCGAACGGTAGCAAGACGCTCACGAAGGGATCTGGGATCTGAACGTAGATCCCGTACGGCGCAAAGCCTGCGATTCGTCCGTCGAACTCTTCTCCAATGTGCTTCTGCATGTAGATCGTTCGGTAGACGTCCATCACGTCGCGCTCGACGATCATCGCGCGTCGCTCGGCTTCACTGGCTTGCGTGGCAAAGCGCTGCAGACGCGGCCGGAGTGAAGCGGCATCGAGACTCTCGTTCCGAATCATGCTTCGAAGGATTCGATGGACTAGCAAGTCTGGATACCGCCGAATCGGAGAGGTGAAGTGCAGGTAGTCCTTCGCGGCGAGCGCGAAGTGTCCAGTAGTTGGATCGGTGTCGTAGATCGCTTGCTGCATGGCCCGCAACAGCAGGTATCGCAGCAGCGACGCTTCGTTCGTTCCCTCGATCTGGCGGAGGAATCTGCTGAGCTGTTTGGGCGTTGCCGCCGATTCCTCTTCGAGCTCGTAGCCAAAGGACTTCGCCACCTGACAAAACATGGAAATGCGCTCCGGGTCGGGCTTGCCATGGACTCGGAATACGCCGGGCGCAGCGTGCCGCTTGATGTGCGCAGCGACCGTTTCGTTGGTCACAAGCATCATGTCTTCGACGATTCGGTATGCCTGCCGAATACCGGGGTCCTTGCGGGACTGGACGATTTCTTTCGGTTCTCCGTGCGCGTCGAGGACTATCTTTCCCTCTGGCAGATCGAAATCGAGCGCGCCTCGCTTCAGGCGACGCGCCCGCAGCCGCTGCGACAGATCGAGGAGAATCTTCAGTGTTGGGATTCGTTTTTCGGCTGTGGGCTGGTGAGGGCCCTGCCGGGTGAGTCCGAGCGCACGAGCCACGCCGTCATAGTAGAGCTTCCCGTGCGATCGCATCACCGCCTCGAAGATACGATGGGATGTGACGTGCGCCTTGTCATCGATGTGCATCTCGACCGCCATGCACAGACGGTCGCGGTTTGGCACGAGCGACGCGAGGTTGGTCGAGAGCTCCGGCGGCAGCATCGGTATCGCGCGGTCCGGCAGGTAGACGCTCGTACCGCGGCTGATCGCTTCGCGGTCCATTGCGGTGCCTTCGGTGACGTAGTGAGAGACGTCTGCGATCGCGACGATGAGATGAAAACCGTTGCGTTCGCGTTTGACCCAGATCGCATCGTCGTGGTCTCGTGCGGTTTCTGGATCGATCGTGACCAAGTCGATGTCTCGTAGATCCTCCCGACCTTGCGCGACGTCGCGGTCCACGCGGGCGGGGAGGGCGGCTGCTTCCTGTTCGACCTCATCGGGAAACACTTCCTGAATGCCGTCGCGGATCTTGATTTTCTCGACCTCGATTCGTGCGACCCCCTGCGCGCCCAGCACTTCCAAGATGCGCACCTCGGGCCGGTCCTCGCGCCGCTGGGGAAATGTGACGATCTCGGCGAGTGTCACGCTGTCCTTCTTGGCGGCCTTCGGGACACTGCCGATGACACGCATTGGCGAGCGTAGCCGCTCGTCGTCGGGCTCGAAGATCATCCCGCGACCCCTGGGATGCAGCGTTCCAGTGACTTTCCTCGGCCGCCGCTCGACGATCCCCACGATGTGCCCGTCGCGGCCCTTTACTGATGCGCGAGCCCGAAGCTGAACCGTGTCCCCGTGAAGCGCCGGCCCCACCGCGTCGGGCGGAATGAACACGTCGGGGCCCCCGTCGTACACGTTGACGAAGCCGTACCCCTGCCGGGTCATGGTCAGCCGGCCTTCGATCGCCGGGCTGACGGGTGGCGCGAGGTCCGGCCGTTCCGCTTCTCGTGCTTTCCTTCCGCGGCCGCGCGTGGCCTTGATCTTGTCTCGTCCGCGCTTCTTGTTCTTCGAGCCGTCGATCGCTCGGAAGCGCAGGCCGGGCATTTCACGGACGAGGTTCTCGTCGGCGAGCAGGAGTAGGCGCCGTACGATCTCATCCTTCGCGCCGCGCGAAACGCCAAGGCGTTCGCAAAGCGCCCCAACGTGCATCGCACGAGGGGCGTGCGTCTGCAGCATCCGCAGGATCTCGTCTTTTTCAGGAGTATCTTTTTTCATGGTTTCTATCGCAGGGCATGAACCCCGCCGTCATCGGATCCGAAGTAAAGTGTTCCGTCCGACCCTATCTCCACCGTCGAGTCGACGTCCTGGCCGACGTTGTATCGCCAGAGCACAGAACCGCCGGGGTCGATGCAGTAGAGGAAGTTGTCTTGCGAGCCCACGTAGATGCGACCATCCGCATCGATGCGAGCCGAGGCTCGTACACGGCCTCCGGTGGCTACCTTCCAGCGAAGGGCGCCAGAGGGGCTTATCGCATATACGTTGCCGTCGTACGAGCCGACGATGATGGTGCCGTCACGTGCGATCGCCGGGGTCGCCCGTACCTCGTCACCCGTCTTGAATCTCCAACGCACCGCGCCTGTTTGGTCGAGTTGTACGAGCTCACCGCGACCCGTACCCGTGTAGATCCGGCCTTCGTCGTCGATGGAGGCTGCGCCTTCGATCGCACCGCCAAGCGGCACCTCCCAGGCGAGCGAGCCATCGAACCGAAGCGCCATGAGCGACCCTTCGATCGTGCCGATGATCACTAGACGTGCCGGGTGAATGACCGGCGCGCTCCGAACGTGGTCGGCGGTCGGCTTGTGCCAGTGCAAACGGCCGAGCAAGTCGACGGCGTACGCGCCGTTGGCCACCACGTAGACCAGTCCGTCAGGGCCCAGGGTGGCCGACGCATCGACCACGTCCTGAAGGGGGAGCTTCCACCGTGGTTGTCCCTGAAGCGAAAGCGAGACGAGCTCTTGCTCGTGGGTTCCGAAGATGATTGAGGCGCCCGCGACTAGCGCGCTCGGGTAGATCTTTTGTCCGGCCGAGTACCGCCACTTCAGCGAGCCATCGGGATTCAACGCGACGAACTGCCCGTCTAGCGATCCCACATACACGGTGCCGTCGTGTCCGACGACAGGTGATGCGAACACCCGGGCTCCTGTCTGATAGGTCCAAGCCGGGGAAGGGCTCGCCGCCGGGCCACGGTTTTCACTCCGCCCCGTGTGTGCGGCGTCGCCCATGAACCCGTTGGCGCTACGCGGTACGGCGCCCGGCTCCCCAGCGCCTGCCGTAGGCGGTGGCATTGCGAGCTCGGCGAGCACCTCTTCGACAAAGCGGCACCTACCCTCATGACAGATTCGGTCCGCCCAGCATTCGGTATCCGACATGCAGGGAGTCGATGGCCGCGAGCGTGCGCCGCCACAGGCGGCAACCGCCAACAGTAGAGCAAGTGCCAACATGAGTTGCGGGCTGCAGCGCAATGCGCCCGGACTATACCATCGCCGATCCATCGTCACAGCCAGCGCTCGTCACCAGGTGAGAAGCCTGATCTCGCTTCCTTTTTGTATGGCGACACGTCGGCCGTTCGGGCTGATGGCGACACTTCGGAGCTCGCCCGGGACCGCATTCCAGTCGGCCGGTCGCAGCCAGATCCCAGCCCCGCCTCCGCGCCAGTCGCGCACGACGATGCCTTCGGTGTGAGGAATCACGTAACGCGATCCGTTTGCAGTGATGCGGGCGCCGCGGATCGGCGCAGGCAACGGGTCGCCAGCGCTCAGGTCGATGGGACGTCCGGCAGGTTTCGCGAATGCATTGAGCGGAACGACTCGCAGCAAGTCGCCCGACGCGGCGACTAGTCCCTGCGGTGCCCAGCCGAGAACTGCCCATTCGAACGTCGACGCCGGCCGATCGATCGGGGTCTTACAGGGCATGTTGCTCGGGCGCCGCTCGATCAGAACGCGATGGGTCTGCTTGCTGCGAATGGGACCCACCTCTGCTTCGAAGCCGACACAGGTTGCGCGCACCGACCTAACCGCGTAGCGGCCGTCTGGATCTCGCACCGGTGGAACGAGGTCTGCCTCCGAGAGCCGCGTTTTGGTGCCGGAGCTCAGTTGGATCGCGCGGGGCGCTCTGCCGTCGACTACGAGCGTATCGTCGTCGCGAAAGTAGAGGGAAACCTGACCGCCTTCGTGGTCGATCGTGCGCCAAGTCGCGGTCGTGTTGGCCTTGGCCTTACGCCATGCGGCTTGGACGAGCTCTCGCTCTTCAGGGGTAGGTTGGGTGGCGGGCTGTTCCCACCAACGCTGCAGCTCGAGTGCTCGTACGAATTTTCCGCGCCGAATCGCAGCCGTTGTGGCGACCGAAACCGCACGCGCCGTTGCCGGCGATCGTTGGCATTGCAAGCCCTGTGTGCCCGAGACCCCAATCCGGGCCGCGCCGCTTTCGCGGCACAGGGCGACGAACGCATCGAGCACCGCGAGCGCGCGTTTCGTCGCGCCGCGGCGATCAG
>CAZHPJ010000260.1:0-4749 GCA_964534585.1 uncultured Sandaracinaceae bacterium
CATGCCGTGATTGGCCAGCAGGCAGCAGGTGCGGCCCTCCAGCGCTTTGAGCGCAGTGGCTCGCCGTGCATTCAGGCGCTCGACCCATGCCTTCCCGTCGTTCTGCCCAGGCTTGGTGTCCGCAATGCCCAGCAACCGAGCGGCGACCACCCCTTGGTCGCCTAGGTGCTGCATCGCCGGAAGTGCGCCTTGGTTGAGGTAGTTCTCGCGATTGTAGAGCGCCAACGCGTTGACCCGCTTTTCGTCCGCCTTCTCGCCCGACGCTTCGATCGTCTTGCGAATCTCGCTCGCTAGCCACTTCACGAACGCGGGCCTCTCCATCTCTTTTTCGATGGCCACCAGCCGGTCGCCTGCGCGTTTCTTGGTTTCTATATCGCCGTCCTCCCCGATTATCTCGGCGATCTTGATCATCGCCTGAGGAGGCATCTTCTCGTGGAGAGCATCGACTAGCATGCCCGCGGCCTCCGCACCCAACGCGCGCGTCACCTGCTCGGCGCTGTAGTCTCCGGCAAGGCTGCGACCTTCGAAGTCGGCTGAGTACCAGCCCACGACGGAACGGACGAGGTCGTCCCTGGCCTCCTCGGGAGCATATGGAATCACCATATAGGCCGCATCCTTCGCGCGGACCTGCGCCGGATCGGGCCCCTTGGTTGCCTGGTCGGGTTCTTCGGACAACAGCGCTTCCAAGCGTGGAATCATCCCGCCAACGATCGCCTCGCTTGCTGCCGCATCCTCGCCGCGAAGGTCGTCGAGCGCTTCCTTGAGCAAAGCAAGAGCGTCGACGTCGCTGCGATCCATCTCGACGATCGCAAGCGCGGCTTCCGTTCTCAGCTCGGGGGCGTACCTTTCGCTGCCGATCACAGCGACGAGCCGGGTCGGGCCTTTGACGGTCCCCTTCCAATGCTGAACGTCGTCGCTGTCGACCTTACACCCGGTCAGCAGCATTCCGACGGCCGCGCAAAGAACCATGATCTTCGTCGTCCAACCCATCCGACTTGCTGAGCCATCCCCCCTTGGGCATGCAACCCGGCAAGATAATAGAGGATTCCGCCAGGCAATCAAGAACGTCTAGGACTCGTGATTTCTTGACCGATCGAGGCTCGGGCGCATAGCCTCCGCGTGTAGGAGGTCGCTTACTTGAGCGCACATGAAACCACCTCTTCGGGCGACCTGGTGGCGCCGGAGGGCAGGCGGCAGGACGTCTTTGCGATCCTGGCCTTGACCGCAACCGTACTGCTAACCCTTGCGTTGGTCTCATACGACGCGCGAAACGGTACTGCGAACCTGGTCGGGCCGGTAGGTCACAGGTTCGCTAGGGCCTTGATGCTCGCGTTTGGGCTCGTCGCTTGGTGCCTGCCGCTCGAGGGCGGCCTGCTGACGTACCGGCTGTTTCGCCGCCGCTCCGCGATGCTTGGCCTGGCGACGCTGGCATCGACGCTCGTGTTCGTGGTGATCGGCGCAGCGTTAGCCCATCTGTTGATCGAGCCGCAGGCGGTGTGGGGGGCGTCACCTGGGGGAGCTGTCGGGGAGCTCCTCGGCGAAGTCCTTCGCTCGCTGCTCGGGTTTTATGGAACGGTGATCATCGGGTTCGCGCTGCTGGGGAGCGCCGTGATCCTGAGGACGCCTTGGACGCTCGAAGAGGCGGCTCAGGCGTTCGTGCGCTTGGGGCGCGCGGCATGGGCAAAAGTGCGGAGTGTGTTCATCGCGCTGCGAGAGGCATGGGCGGAGGCACGGGACCTCCACGAGGAAGAGATCCGGGTGAGTCAGCCCCGCATCATGGGCACGCACTTCGACGATGATGAAGAACCGGAGGCGGCGCCAGTCGTAGTGCCCGCGCCGAAAGCGCCGGAGTCCAAGCCGTCCACGGGACAGGGCCCGACGATCGTCGCCCCGAAGGAAACCAAGCAGGAACCATTGGCGATCTCGACGCGCCGAAGGCGGGACCATCACGACTTTCATCTCCCTCCGACCAGCCTCCTCGATGAGGCCGATACTTCGGTGATCCACGTCGATGCAGACGTGCTCCGAGAAAACGCCGAGCTGCTCACCGAAAAGCTCGCGGCGTATGGCGTGCGGGGCCGCGTGGACGAGATCCATCCGGGGCCTGTCGTGACGATGTACGAGTTCGAGCCGCAAAGCGGGACGAAGATCTCCAAAATCGCGGGTTTGGCTGACGACCTCGCTATGGCCTTGGCGGCGCAGAAGGTCCGCATCGTCGCCCCGATCGCGGGCAAGGCTCGCGTCGGATTCGAGCTGCCCAACGACGAACGACAGATGGTTCACCTGCGCGAGATCATCGAAGACCGCCGTTGGGAGACGCATGGTGGGGCGCTTCCAATGGCGCTTGGCAAGGACATCGCTGGACAGCCCGTCTACGCCGACCTCGCTCGGATGCCACACTTGCTGGTCGCCGGCGCAACAGGGTCCGGCAAGAGCGTCGCGCTCAACGTGATGTTGACGTCGATCCTCGCGAAGAAAACGCCGGAAGAGGTGCGGATGCTGATGATCGATCCAAAGGTCGTCGAGCTGCAGGTCTTTGATGGCATCCCGCACATGCTGCTGCCCGTCGTGACCGACATGAAGAAAGCGTCGCTCGCCCTGCGGTGGGCAGTCGACGAGATGGAGCGCCGCTACCAAATGTTTGCCGACGCCGGCGCTCGCAACATCGACACGTACAACCGGCGCGTCGACCGCGTGCTGCGAGGTGATCTTCCGATCGAGAAGTTCATGCCGAAACGCAAGGGCAAGGTCAGCGCGCAGGACGTGAATGGGAAGGAGATTCTGCTCTACCCGAGCGACGGCGAGGCAGCGGATGCCGAGAGCTTCGAGCCGGAGAAGCTGCCCTCCGTGGTGGTCGTGGTCGACGAGTTCGCCGACCTCATGATGGTGGCAGCCAAGGACGTCGAAGCCTGCATCGCCCGCCTCGCACAGAAAGCGCGAGCAGCGGGCATCCACGTCATCCTCGCTACGCAGCGGCCGAGCGTCGATGTCATCACAGGCATGATCAAGGCCAACTTCCCGGCGAGAATCGCGTTCAAGGTTTCTCAGCGGCAAGACTCGATGACCGTCCTCGGCCGCTCCGGCGCCGAGCATCTCCTCGGAATGGGCGACATGCTCATGATCCCGCCGGGTGCGAGCGATCTTCAGCGCGTCCACGCTGCATACGTCAGCGAGGACGAAGTGAAGGCGGTCTGCGATTTCCTGCGGGAGCAGGGCGACCCCGAATATCAAGAAGAGATCCTGAAGCCACGGGAAGATGAGGGGTTCGGTAGCGAGAGCGACGACCCGCTCTACGACAAGGCGGTCGCGGTAGTCGCCAACGCGGGTTATTGCTCGATCAGCCACGTGCAGCGACAGTTGAGCGTCGGGTACAACAAGGCAGCAAAGCTCGTGGAACGCATGGAGCAACAAGGAGTGGTCGGACCGCCGAGCTCGAAGGCAGGCGGACGCCGAGAGGTCCTCGTCGGGCCGATGTGACCACGGCCAAGACCAAGACCTTCCGACGAAACGTCATCATCTACACGATGGCGAGCGTGATGGGAGGCCTCGTTCATCTGGCACACTTGCTGTGGACCCATCTACTCGACCAAGCAGACTACGGTCGCTTTGCGATTCTGGAAGGTGTGGTGTTCGGGTTCGCGACCGCGATCGTCACGCTGACGCCCCAGCAGTACATCCTCGTCTACCTTCATAAGAAGCCTCGCTCGGAGCTAGCCGGTGATCTCGGCGGCGTCCTGGGTCTCGCGTTCCTGGTCGGAGGCTTGACGACCGTCGCAGTCCTCGCCCTCCCCGCTTCGTTCTTCATGCTCGGGGCTGAAACCGTCCCCCCCTGGGCCGTAGCGGGCATGGTCGTTGCGGCAACGCTTGGCACCGGCCGCATGATGGCGCAGTCGATCAACGAGACACAAAGCCAGCCCATGCGCGCTGCGCTGTGGTCGGACTTCGTCGACGGTATCCGGCCATTCATTGCGGTTTCGCTCTTCTTCTTGCTCGGTTGGACCTGGGAGGCGCGCTGGGGCGGTCTCGTGTTGGCCCAAGTTGGCGCGGGGCTCGCGGCGGTCTGGATCCTATCGCGACGAGGCTGGCTCAGGCGCCCTCCTTCACTCGCCACCCTGAGCGAACCGCTACGATTCTCCCTTCCAATGATTCTTGCGGCGCTCGCGTATGTTGGGTATCAAAGCGCCGATCGCCTCTACGTCGCGATCTGGGGCGGCGTTGCCGCGGCTGGACGCTACGAGGCCTCGTACCGCCTCGCCTTGCTAGTGAACACCGTCAACCTAGTGACGCTCAAATCGTTCACGCCTTTGTTCTACTCGGCCTACGGAAGAGGTGATCGCGAGGAGGCCGTGAAGCTCCTGCGCAAGACGAGCTTCCAGGCCGCGGCATGGATCGCACTCTTGGTCGTCTTATTGCCTCTGGTCGCGGTGTACACCCCGATCTTGGCCGAATCATATCGCACCTCGCCTGATGTCGTCCGCTCGATTCCCATCCTCGCAGCCGGGTTGGGATTTCTTGGAATCTCGTTTCTCTGGCAAGCCCCACTTCTCGCCCGAGGAGAAACGAAAACCGTCTCGGCGATCGCCGTCGCCTCGGCTCTCCTCAACCTCGGCGCCGATGCCGTCTTGATCCCCCGCATGGGAGAGGTCGGCGCCGCATGGGGAACATTCGTCGCGTTCGGCTTCATGTTGGCCACGACGATGGCGGTGGTGTGGCGCGCGCGAAGGGCGGAGCGTCGCAGAGATGGAGCGT